>NZ_JAFBIZ010000034.1 GCF_021531995.1 Faecalicatena contorta | reverse complement strand
TAAGTAAAGTGTAAAACGTAAAAAAGGGGATTGATTTGAGTGAAATTGTTAACACTATATCATGGAAGTAGGGAAATTGTAGAGTTTCCGGAAATACGAAAAACTAAATATACCAAAGATTTCTCTTGGGGATTTTATTGTACAAACAATTATCAGCAGGCATGTAGATGGGCTGAACGACGAAACGAAAAAGGAATTGTAAATATATATTCTTATCAGGAGAATCAGAATTTAAATATTAAGAAATTTAATGAGATGTGTGATGAATGGTTGGATTTTATTGCAGAGTGCCGGTCAGGAAAGATCCATTCATATGATATAGTGGAGGGACCAATGGCAGATGATACAATTTGGAATTTTGTGAATGATTATCTTGCTGGAAATATTAGCAGGAAAGTGTTTTGGGAATATGCTAAATTTCAGCATCCAACACATCAAATCAGCTTTCATACATTAAAGGCTTTGGATTGTCTTCGGTTTGAAAGGAGTGAATGTATTAATGAATGAAAAAAGAAATGATGATATTTATTATGTGTGTACGATGATAGAGTATGTGGCGCGAGTGACAAAAAACCATAGAAAAGATATTGTTGCACGAATTTCAAAAAAAGACATGGAACATGAATTGAAGGTAGCTGAGGTAAATCATTGCCTAAGTTTTGAACAGGTTTCTGATGAGTGGATTGAACAATACGGAATCGTAGAGGGAAATTTTGATACAGTTACTACCTGCAAGTATAATGTACCATCTGTCACATCCATTGGAAGGGTGTATCAGCAACTTGTTTTGGCAACAGCGGAAAAGGATGAAGAAGCACAGGCAATTAAAGATGTGTTCGCCTCCTTTATTAGTGATGAAATATCATATTTTAATTCCAATGTATACTATAGCAATCCTGATTATTTGCGATGTTCTTATCAAGAAGGAGCTTTGCTGGCATAGATAGCATAGTATGTAAAAAATGCGTTAGATTATATAAAAGCTAATCCTTGGGAACAGCGTAAGTTTGCAGATGTCGTTCAAATTGAGCGTGGCGGTTCGCCAAGACCGATAGACGATTATATAACCGATTCCCCCAATGGTCTTAATTGGGTGAAGATTGGTGACGCTCCAGCACAAGGTCATTACATTACAAAAACTGCTGAAAAAATAAGACCTCAAGGCTTATCAAAAACGAGGGAAGTACATCCTGGAGATTTGATTTTGTCAAACTCAATGAGCTTTGGAAAGCCTTATATAATGGGCATTGACGGTTGTATTCACGACGGTTGGCTTCTTATCCGTGATACAAATAACACCTTTGATTTAACCTTTCTTTGCCATCTATTAGGTACACCACAAATGCTTGACCAATACAGGTCACTTGCTGCGGGTAGTACAGTGAATAACCTCAACAAAGAATTGGTGGGGAATACTGTTGTTACGATTCCTAAAATAGATGAGCAAAGAGTATTGGGTCAATATTTGGAACGACTGGACAACCTTATCACCCTTCATCAGCGTAAGGCTAAAATGCTTCAATTTATTAAGAAAATAATGGTTGAAAAGATGTTTATATCATAGTAAAAGGGAAAGCATATGTTTGGTAATGCAAAGGCTGTATGTTGTATGGAAAGGAGCTGCAATACAATTAATATACATATAGAATTTAGAATTGAATGGAAGTGACAATAATGAGTTATGACAGTGAAGCCAGATTTGAAGCCGATTTGATTCGGACGCTCGTCGAAGAAAAGGGCTGGAAGGATGGCGTTTTACAATATAAAGATGAAAAAGATCTGATACAGAACTGGGCAAATATTATATATGAGAATAACAGATCTGTTGACCGACTGGGAGATTATCCGATTACCCAGGGGGAGATGCAGCAGATTCTGGAACAGATGAAGGCGCTAAAAACACCATTGAAATTGAATGGATTTATCAATGGCGGCTGTGTGCAGATTATCAGAGATAATGAACAGGATGTTCATAATTTTGGAAAGATGATTTCACTGAAAATTTTTGACAGAAATGAAATTGCTGCCGGAAGAACAAGATATCAGATTGCTGAGCAGCCGATATTTCATGCAAGGAACGAAGTTTATCCGAAGCGAAGAGGAGATTTTTGTCTGTTGATCAATGGAATGCCATTGATTCATGTAGAACTTAAAAAGAGTGGAGTACCCGTTTCTGATGCGCAGTATCAGATCGTGAAGTATCTGCAGGAAGGTGTGTTTTCCGGATTGTTTTCTTTAGTACAGATCTTTGTGGCGATGAATCCGGAAGAATGTGTATATTTTGCAAATCCCGGGCGTGCAGAATTTTATAATAAAAAATTTTGTTTTCACTGGGCAGATCAGTATAATAATCCAATCAATGACTGGAATACGATAGCGGAAAGATTGTTGTCCATTCCTATGGCACATGAATTAATTGGGTTTTATACCGTTGCGGATCAGACGGACAACACACTGAAAGTAATGAGAAGTTATCAGTATTATGCAGTCAGTAAGATATCAAGAAGAGTCAGTGAGATGAAGTGGGATGACCAGAATATCTACGGTGGTTATGTGTGGCATACAACCGGATCCGGAAAGACCATGACCAGTTTTAAGGCTGCGCAGATGATCGACAACTCAAAGGACGCAGATAAAGTTGTATTTCTTATGGATCGAATCGAACTGGGGACGCAATCTCTGAGAGAATATCGGGGATTTGCAGATGAAACTGATGAGGTGCAGTCTACTGAAAATACGGAAATTCTTGTGGGAAAATTAAAGAGTGATTCTACAAAAGATACCTTGATTGTTACATCTATTCAGAAAATGAGTCGGATAAGGCCGGACGAAAGCATCAATATTGCAGATATTCAAAAAATAAATCAAAAAAGAATTGTATTTATTGTGGATGAATGTCACCGAAGTGTATTTGGGGAGATGCTGGCAACGATTAAACATACATTTCCCAGAGCAATTTTTATTGGATTTTCTGGAACCCCAATTCTTGAAATTAATAAGAAGAAAGATACAACTACTGCAGATGTGTTTGGGGATGAACTGAAAGGAACGAGATATACCATTGCAGACGGAATGAGAGACGGGAATGTGCTTGGGTTTGATACCATTCCTCAGCCAACATATAAAGATTATGATCTAAGAACGGTAATTGCACTGGAAAAAGCAAAAGTAGATGATGTGACAGAGATATTTGGAAATGCAAGAAAAGAAGCCATCTATTACCATTGGATGAATGAAGTTCCTATGGGTGCTGATCTGGACGAAGAAGGGAATGAGTTAGAAAGTATTGAGGCGCAGTTGACGGATGCACAGTATGACAGGGATGAACATAGAACGGCGGTTGTAGATGATATTCTTCAAAACTGGGTTCCGCAGAGTCATAACGGTAAGTTTCATGCGATGCTGGCAACGAGTAGTATTCCGGAAGCTATCAAGTATTATCATGAAATCAAATCAAGAAATTCCGGGCTTAAGATTACTGCTGTGTTTGATCCTCATGATGGCAATAACCAGAAATCTTTCGATAAGATAGAAGGAATAGCAGGAATATTAATTGATTATGGGAATACTTTTGGTGTGAAGTATAATATACCCGGTTATGCAGCATTTAAAAGAGATGTTTGTGCCAGACTGGCGCACAAAGATGCGTATGTGGCAATCGAAAATGAACCGGAAAAGTGTCTGGATCTTTTGATTGTTGTGGATCAGATGCTTACCGGTTATGATTCAAAGTGGTTAAATACCTTATACATGGACAAGTTCTATAAATGGACGAACATTGAGATGATCATCCAGGCCTTTTCCAGAACGAATCGTGTTTTTACAGATGATAAATCACATGGAATTATCCGTTATTACAGAAGACCTTACACCATGAAAAACATTGTGGAATATGCGTTTGAACAGTATTCCGGCAATAAGCCATACGGCATCTTTGTCCCGAAATTAAAAGAAAATCTGGAAGCAATGAACAAATGTTACGAGGAGATACATAGACTGTTTGAAGTGGCAGGCATATCTGACTTTTCCAGGCTTCCGGATGATGTGACTGAGAAGAGGAAGTTCGCCAGGTTATTCCGGGAGATAAACCAGCATTTGGAACCGGCGAAGGTACAGGGATTCATATGGGAAGAACTGACTTATGAATTCAATACCGTCGATGGAGAAAAGGAAAGTTATTCACTTAAATTTGATGAACATACTTTTGATACTTTATTGCAGCGGTATAAAGAATTAAGTCGTGGAAGAGATGCAGGGGACAGTGCTGATGAAGCATATGATATCGATCCTTATCTGATGTCATTATCTACTGAAAAAATTGATTCTGATTATATGGACAGTCGATTTAAAAAGTATGTTAAGCTGTTGAATGATCATGCAGACGAAGAAACGATAAACCATATGTTAAATGAACTTCATCGATCTTTTTCCAGCCTTTCCCAGGAAGAACAAAAATTTGCCAATCTTCTTCTGAAAGACATACAGAACCATGATTTGGTAGTCAGTGATGAAAAAAATGTGAGAGAATACATTATTGAATATCAGATGAGGGCGAAAAGTGATCAGATCAGTACCTTTGCAGAGCGCCTGGGAATCTATGAACAGAAACTGAGACAGATTATGGAAAAACATGTTACGGAAGAGGACATTAATGCATTTGGCCAATATGATGAATTGATTCAAAACATAGATATTGAGACGGCAAAGCGGTATTTTGATGAAAAAGAAAATACAGATATACCAAAGCGGAAAGTTCGGGCAAAATTAGATCACCTTCTGCGAACA
This sequence comes from Faecalicatena contorta, assembly GCF_021531995.1. Lineage (GTDB taxonomy): Bacteria > Bacillota > Clostridia > Lachnospirales > Lachnospiraceae > Dorea_A > Dorea_A contorta_A. The sequence continues at coordinate 21,369 of NZ_JAFBIZ010000034.1, read as the reverse complement.
TTTATATTAGAGGGTGGATTTGATATTTAACAGTAGGAAGGCGTTATCAAAGAGATAGCGCCTTTTGTGGTGAATCAATCATAACCTTAATCCCTTGTGGTGTGCACAATATGATACAGTATGTTTAATTGAGTCCGGATAAGGATCTCATGATGAGATCGATATCTTTATTTTCCAATTCCTGAATGATGTGGAGATAGGTTTTTTGTGTTGTTGTCATGCTGGAATGGCCAAGTCTTCGGGCAACGCTGGCGATGGATACTCCGGCAAACAGAAGTAGCGAGGCGTGGGTATGGCGGAGTCCGTGAATCGAGATAACAGGGATATCTACATTCTTACAATGACGGGCAAGGATGTCATTCACAGTGGAATTGTAAACAGCATGATTTACAAAGATTGGTTTATCATCAGGCAAGTCTTTTAACAGACCGGCAAATTGAATGACGGTTTGCCAGTCTAATTGTATTTTACGAACCGAAGAACGATTCTTAGTTGGAAGAAAACCTCCGTCTCCTTTATAATTCCAAGTTTTCGAAATGGACAGGATCTGATGAGAAAGATCAAAATCTTTTGGAGTCAATGCAAGAGCTTCTGAAAATCGCATGCCTGTTTTGGCGACTAAAAGAATAAACCAGTCCCAGCTGACGGTATTGTCCAAGGTTAGATCTGCCAGCAGTTTTTGAAGTTCAAATTGATTCAGATATTTTTGCTTTTTCTCTCCGGGCTGTTTTCCTTTGATGATTGCCTTGCGGGTAGGATCGCGTTCTATCAGTCCTTCATCAACAGCATCTAGAATGGCACATTTTAAATGATGATGGAAATCCATTGTGGTTTGCCGTTCGTGTTCGGCAGCATAATCATTCAGGAGTTGTTGATACGTGATTCTGGTTAAATCAGAAAGATATAGTGTAGGTATCAGCTTCTCAATCCATTGATGAGTCATTATGTACTTTTGCATTGTTACGGATCTGATTGCACCTTCTTTATATGTGGTGATCCATTGTTTGTAATAATCACAAAATAAGATATTTGCGGATGTGTTCATAGGCATATGTAGGCCCTCCTTTTACATTTTGTGTGCACACCGAAAAAAAGATAAAGCCATCAGACTGTTTCAGGCAGTCTGTAGTTCTTAATCATATTGTAATCATTCATCCAAAGATGGGAAGTAAGGGGAGAATGATAAACATCGTATCATTTTACTGCACAGGCATATATTGACAGTCAATTGCAAAATATCTATAATGAAAGTAATTACTTGCATTGCGGATGGGAGAGACGGAAAATGGATGAAACCAGTCAGAAGATCATAGATGCGGCGATGTCACTGGTGAGGGATAAGGGATATGTTGCGACTACGACAAAGGATATTGCGCGGGAAGCGGGAGTGAATGAATGCACGCTGTTCCGCAAGTTTCATTCCAAAAAGGATATCGTACTGAGTGGTATGGAACAGGAAAGGTGGCGCGGCAATCTGACGCCGGAGGCCTTCAGGAACATTCAGTGGGAGCTAGCACCTGATCTTGAGATGTTTATGACGGAATATATGAACCGAATCACACCGGAATTTGTAAGGTTGTCGATCGGACTGAGAGCGCCGCAGCTGTATGAAGAAGCAGAGCCGCTCGTGATGAAAGTCCCACAGGCATTTTTGTCTTCTCTGACGGAATATTTTCAGGAGATGGAACGCCGTGGAAAGCTTCCGCATATGGATTTTGAATGTCTTGCACTGACGATTTTTTCCAGTACTTTCGGGTATACATTTTTGAATGCATCCTTTGAGGACCGGCTTTTTTCTGTCAGTCGGAAACAGTATATCAGGCAGTCGGTTCAGACATTTATTCAGGGGATCCAGAATCAGAAATAACAGGAATTGCGGTACCATCAATGCGTGGTGCCGTATATTTATCACTGATATGCAAGCAAGTACACGCATACACAATGAGGAAGGAGATCATTATGGAGATTACGGGAGCGGAATTATTTGTAAAAGCCTTGAAAGAAGAAAACGTGGAGACGTTGTTTGCCTATCCGGGAGGTCAGGCAATTGACCTGTTTGATGCACTTTATGCAGCAGAAGGGATCGATATCATTCTCCCCAGACATGAACAGGGACTGGTTCACGCTGCGGACGGCTATGCGAGATCTACGGGGAAAGTCGGTGCCTGCCTGGTGACAAGCGGACCCGGTGCAACCAATCTTGTAACAGGGATTGCTACAGCGAACTATGACAGTGTACCTCTTGTATGCTTTACCGGGCAGGTGCCTACACAGATGATCGGAAAAGACGCGTTTCAGGAGGTGGATATTGTCGGGATTACAGAAAGCATCACGAAATACGCAGTCACTGTAAGGCGGAGAGAGGATCTGGCAGAGACGATCAAAAAAGCATTTTTCATTGCCCGTTCAGGAAGGCCGGGAGTGGTCGTGGTTGATCTGCCAAAAGATGTACAGCAGGCGCTGGGAAGTCCGTGTTATCCAAAGCATCCGAAAGTGCGCGGTTATCATCGTAAAGCAGAGGTCTCGGCAGCAGAGATCAGAAAGATACTGGAGTGTTTAAGCCGTGCAAAAAAGCCGGTATTTCTTCTGGGCGGAGGTGTCAATATCGCCCGTGCCGGTCAGGAAGTGACAGTACTTGCGGAACAGACAGGGATTCCTGTAGTCACGACCATTATGGGAAAGGGTATAATTCCAACCAGTCATCCTCTTTATATCGGCAATCTTGGAATTCATGGGTGCTATGCCGCGAACAGAGCCATCAGTGAGTGTGATGTGCTAATTGCAATCGGTGTCCGCTTTAACGACCGCATTACCGGAAAGGTAAGTGAATTCGCGAAATCCGCAGCAGTCATTCATGTAGATATAGATCCATCTTCAATATCAAAAAATATTGCTGCCGATCTTGCGATTGTCGGAGATGCAAAAGAAGTGATCCTGAACATGCTGGAAATGGCTCCTGCCTATGATTTTGGGGATTGGCAAAAGCAGGTGGAATTCTGGAAAAGAGAACATCCGTTGACAGAGGAGCAGGATATGCAGCCAGGAGTTACACCGCTTCGTATTATCCGGGAGATCAATCGGGTCTTTGAGAATGCCGTGATTGCAACGGACGTGGGGCAGAATCAGATGTGGACGACTCAGTTTCTGGAGCTTACACCGAAGAAACAAATGTTGACTTCCGGAGGTCTTGGAACCATGGGATATGGGCTTCCGGCGGCAATCGGAGCACAATTGGGAAATCCGGATAAAGATGTCATTGCCATCTGCGGGGACGGCGGTATTCAGATGAATATTCAGGAGATGGCTACGGCGATCGTGTATGAGCTTCCGATCATTATCTGTATCTTGAATAACGGATATCTGGGAAATGTCCGCCAGTGGCAGGAAATGTTTTTTCAGAAACGGTATTCCTGCACCTGTCTTCGATACCGGAAAAGCTGCCGGATTACCTGCAATACACCGTCTGCCTGCTGTCCTGAATATGTCCCTGATTTTATCCGGTGGGCAGAAAGTTATGGTGCAAAGGCAATTCGAGTGAAGCAGCAGGAAGAGATTAAGATGGCACTGGAAGAAGCAAAACATACAAAATCCGTTCCTACCGTGATTGAATTTATCCTTGATCCAGAGATGAATGTGCTGCCCATTGTACCTCCGGGAAGTTCCATCGGTGATATGATAATGGAAGATGAGAAAAAAACTCAATGAGGCAGAAAGAAATTGACAATCGGATGAGAAATCTATAATATAGAAGAAAGAAGTTAGTACAAACTAACAAAAAGAAATACGCCGACAAGGCGTTTTCTTTTAAAACGGAGGTTAGCTAAAACTAATTTTCGAAAAGGAGAAGAAATATGAGTGTAGTAATCATAGGTGGAAATGAATGTATGGTACGACAGTATAAAGAATTATGTCAGGAATATCAGTGTGAGGCAAAGGTGTATCCCAAGCAGAAAAGCAGCCTGAAAGGAATAGGAAGTCCAGATCTGCTTGTGTTATTTACCGGAACGGTATCACATAAAATGGTGCGAAATGCACTCAGTGAAACAAAAGGGCGGGATGTGAAAGTGATTCGATCACATACAAGTTCCATGTCAGCATTGAAGAATATCCTGGAAGAAAATGTGTGGTGTGGCTTACAGTAGCTGTTTGAGAGGAATCTGCCATTAATTGAGAAAATAATTCAATAATGCCGTTTGCTTTTGACTATGGTTCGGGGAAAGCGTATGATAATAAGAAACTTCAGATGAAATTCAGGTAAAACGTGGAGTTGTATTCGGGATCGCAGGAGTCAGATTGCTGTCCAGCAGAGATGCAAAAAAGATATATACAGGCTGTACTGCAGCTGTGCTTCGTGCGAAAGATTGTGTGATGAAGACAGTTGAGACCGTTCAGGAGAATGCGGAAGATATTCTGGCGGAAGCAAAACTGATCAATGAGGAACGTGAGGCGGCTGAAGAAGCTGCGGTTCAGGGAGATATTGCAGAAGAGTGTGCGGATGAGACAGACGTCTGTAGACAGGCTGAGGCGGAGTAAGTGAAGTTCGTAATTAAGCATGAGATTCCAGGGAGAATCCGTATCCATGTAGTACAGAAGCGTATGTCCTCTGCGGAGGCCGATACGCTTGCACTTCTGGGTTATCTGGTGGTCGGTGCGATGATTCCGATCTGGAATGGGAAGAAGGGAGCCGACGAAGGTATGCAGTTTCGGAACTTGTTTGGAGATCTGAACAGCTTTATTCTGGATTCTCTGCGTGGATTGGATGAGACGATTCAGTATAACAGGGGAGAAGAGCGGATGACACAGATGGCTGAACGTTCCAAAAACCTGGGGTAGATGCAGAAGAAGCTGAATTGTCATGAGGCAGTGCAGGGATCACTGACGAACATGGTCATCCTGCTGTTCTCTTTTGGGATGCTCTTCTTTATGCTCTGGAGGTTTGAAAGCGGTGTGGTCAGCTTCGAAAGTATGTTGATCGCAGTCGTTGCCATGATGGGTTCTTTTGGACCGGTGACGGCATTGTCCAGTCTGTCAAATAATCTGAATCAGACACTGGCAAGCGGGGAACGAGTACTTTCTCTGTTGGAAGAGGAACCGCAGACGGAAGAGATCTCCGGAAAAGAAACAACTGCATTTGCAGGCACGATGGTAGAGCATGTAGACTTCGCCTACGAAGAAGAACAGATATTGAAAGACTATTCCATGAGTCTTCCGAAGGGGAAAGCCATAGGCATCCATGGGGCAAGTGGTTCCGGTAAGTCCACCCTGCTAAAGCTTCTGATGAGGTTCTGGAATGTGAATGGGGAAATATCCGGATCTCAGGAAAGGATATCCGTGAAATCAACACGAAGGATCTGCGGGATATGGAATCCTACGTGACACAGGAGACTTACATGTTCCACGATTCCATTGCCAATAATATCGCCATCGGAAAGCCGGGAGCAACCAGGGAAGAGATTACATGGGCGGCGAAAAAGGCATCAATTCATGACTTTATCATGACGCTGCCGGATGGATATGATACAGAAATCGGAGAACTGGGGGATACCTTGTCCGGCGGTGAAAAACAGAGGATCGGAATTGCGAGAGCATTTCTTCACGATGCGCCGCTTCTGATTCTCGATGAGCCAACGAGTAATCTGGATTCTCTGAATGAAGGAATGATTTTAAAGTCTTTAAATGAATCCCGCGAAGATAAGACGGTAGTACTGGTATCTCATCGGAAATCGACGATGAATGTGGCGGATATAATCTACGAGATGGAAAACGGACGTATTTCCTGAAGAAACGGTCATAAAGTATTGCAGGAATGATGCGTGTGTAATATGATTGGAGATAGCAGGAGGTGCGAATTATGGGAACTTTCATCATGTCTTTGTTGCTGGCAGGAGCAGTAGTAATGGCTGTCCGCAATCTCATAAAGCGTAAAAAAGATGGAAAATCTCTGCAATGCGGAGGGGACTGTGCCAATTGCAGCAGAGACTGTCATTGAATCAAAAATCAATACAACCATTGAAATCAGTAATTCTGAGAGCAGGGCTGTTAAAAACGGTCCTGTTTGACTTTTGTCTGATAATGAATATAATAGTGACAGGAGATAGAAATGACAGGAGAATGATAAGATGCAAATAAAGCATGAAAGACACAGACCGGGGAAGATCCGGGAGATCCTTGCCAGAAAGCAGATGTCAGAAGCATTTGTCAACAGTGCATTTCTTGCATTGTCCGGGGGATTTCAGGATGCTTATACATATAACACAAGAGAAGAAGTATTTTCCAATGCACAGACGGGAAATGTGGTGCTGATGAGTCAGCATTTTATGGCAGGAGAATGGCAGGCAGCATGCCGGTATCTGCTTCCTTTGCTTGCCTTTGCGCTGGGAGTTCTGATGGCTGAGCAGATACAGCATCGTTATAAATACGCAAGAAAGCTACACTGGCGTCAGGGTGTATTGCTGATTGAGATTGCAATCCTGTTTCTGGTGGGATTTATTCCTGTCAGATATAATATAGCAGCAACGGTGTTCGTTTCTTTTTCGTGTGCCATGCAGGTACAGAGCTTCCGGAAGGTAGACGGATACTCCTATGCAAGTACCATGTGCATCGGCAACATTCGAAGTGGAACGGCATCACTGTCCGTGTATCTGAGAGAAAAGAAACCGGAACAGCTCAGGCAGTGTCTCTATTATTTTGGAATTATTCTGTTGTTTGCAATCGGTGCCGGTGTCGGAGGTAATCTGTCTGCGACGTATGGCATTCATATGATCTGGTTTTCCTGTGGGCTTCTTCTGATCAGTTTCTTTCTGATGTCACTGGAAAAATGGAAGTGAATATGATATATTACACTTGATATAAAACTGCAGGTGTCAGTTCGATAGAGTCTGTCGGAACTGGTGAAAAGGGAAACAGGTGCAAATCCTGTGCGAACTCGTCACTGTGAGCAGGGAACAGGGAAGCCGATATGTCACTGAGAGATCGGGAAGACAGCTTCTTATGTGTGGATCTGCAAGTCAGGAGACCTGCCTGTAGTGTACACGGGACGGATCAGATGATCAGTCCCAGGCCACGAGTAATTGGTCGTACATGAATGTAATATAAGTCATTCGTGCGCCCTCTTACAGATGCCTTCGTAAGGAGGCGTTTTTTCGTACATCTATGTGAAAGATGTATACCGAAAGGATTCGGTTGAAAAGAAGGAGGAAAAGAAGAGTATGAAGCGTAACACGAAACGATTGCTGGCATTGTTCCTGACAACAGCACTTACGGTGACTCCGATCTCGGCAGTCCGGGCACAGGATTTGGGAGAATCCGGGGAAAGTATGCGGACAGAAGAGGTGGCTGTGGCAGAAGAGCCGGCAATTCAGGAAGAAAATCCGGTGGTTCAGGATGAAGAACCGGCATTGCAGACAGAAGACGAAAAAGCGGACGAAGAACAGGAAAGCCTACCGCAGGATCCGACTGAAGACGTACAGACAGAAGAGATTATGAATACTGTACAGACTTCCGATGTATCCGGAAAGACCACTGTATTTTCAGACGGGGAATATCTCCCGACAGAATTTACTTTTACCGGGGGCACCGGAAAGGTACAGATCACCTGCGAAAAGGTTGTGATCAACGAAGGAAATATCACTGCATGGATCGTATTCAGCAGTGACAAATATACAACGGTTGAGATAAATGGAATGAAATATACATCAGAAATGATTGATGGGAAGAATACATTCAAGATCCCGGCGGATCTGAACTGTGATCTGTCGATCGCAGCGCTGACAACCGCAATGAGCCAGGAACACTGGGTGGATTACACGATCCATATTACACTTCCAGAGGGAAGTACCCCGATTACAGGATCAGAACCGGATCCGGGAGAGAATCCCGGAGAAGAGTCTGGTGAGGAAGAAGAACCGGGAGAAGAGGAACCGGGAACACCTGCACTCGCAGATGGTATGTATCATATGGATGTAACTACCAGTTCTTCCATGTTTAAGGTAGTAGATTGTGTACTGATTGCAGGAATGGGTCAGATGCGCGCGGTGATTACTTTAAGTGGTACCGGATATGACAAACTTTATTTGGGAAGTGCCGAGGAAGCAAAAAATGCAGATACATCCGAGCTCATTTCCTACGTACCGGATATGACGGGGAAATATACGTTTGAGATTCCGGTTAGCAGCCTTGATACAGCAGTTGCGATTGCAGCACATTCGGTAAGCAAAGATGCATGGTATGACCGTACTTTGACAATACATTCAGAAAATGCCAGAAAATTTGTGGAAGATGGTATTTACCGGATGAATGTGGAATCCAGTGCGAGTATGTTTAAAGTGATCAATTGCGTGCTTACTGTTGAGAACGGTAATATGAGTGCTGTGATTACCTTAAGCGGCACCGGTTATGACAAACTGTATATGGGAACGGCCGAGGAAGCAGAGAGTGCTCCGGCGGAGGATATGATTCCGTTTTTTGTAAATTCGGAAGGGAAATATACATATATTGTTCCGGTAGCAGGTCTGGACACAGAGATTGAAGTTGCAGCACATTCGATCAGTAAAGATCTGTGGTATGATCGCAAGCTGACTTTCCTGACGGAAGGAATGGAAAAGCTGGGACTGCCGTCGGGGGATGATACACCGACGGATGATCCGTCAGGAGGAAATTCGTCAGGAAACACACCGTCAGGAGGCAGTGGCAATTCTTCTGCCAACAATGGTACTCCGGATACTGAGTCAAAATATGAGTCAGACTTAAGCGGCGGAACCGGACGTGTGAACAGTGAAACGGCATTGAAGGATGGGGTATACACTCCGGATAAGTTCTCATGGTCAGGCGGAACCGGAAAAGTAAGTATCACCTGTAACAAAGTGACGATTACAGGAGGAAAAGCGTATGCAACTCTGGTATTTAGCAGCGACAAATATCAATATGTCAAAGCAAACGGGAATGTATACTATCCAAGCTCCAAAGGGAATGGATCTGCAACATTTGTGATTCCGGTTGCCTTGAATAAGAATAATCAGATTATCGGTATGACAACAGCCATGTCTGCCGCACATGAAATCACATATACAATCTTTATCTATCTTGCCGAGGCGGCAAAAGCAGATGGACTGAATGTAAGTGGCATGACCGGAAGCAATGAAAAGCTTGATGACGAGGCACCTGAGATCCTGGGTCTGGAGTATGAATCTGAAACAGAGATTGCATATGCCGAGTATTTCAGAATCTATCATTATAAAGGAGGCATTACACTTCTGGAGATTGATCTTACAAAGGATACACTAAGAGATCCGGAGAAAAAGACAGACGAAGAAACAGATTCCGAAGATGTGACAGAGGATGAGAATGATTCAGAACTGACACCGGAGGAGGAAGCAATTGTACAGCTTTATCACGGAAATATTGTGAAGTACCTGATCGTACCGGAAGATACAGAGATTCCGGCCGGGCTGGATAAAGAGATGATTATTATTGAAAAGCCTGCAGAGCATGTATATGTTGCAGCGGAGGAAGCTCTTCTGTCAATGGAAGATCTGGAACTTCTGGAAACAATTGCGGCCATTGGATATGAGAAAGCAGATTGCCCGTCAGAAAAGATCGCAGAAGCGATGGATAAAGAAGAGATTGTCTATGCGGGATCTTTTGAAGATCCGGATTATAAAGTTTTACTGAAGTGCAAATGTGATCTCAGTATCTTCCCATCAGAACTGCTTCCGAAAGACGAGGAGGAGCAGGAAGAAAAGATGGAGATTCTGGATACCATCATTGAAAGGCATACGATTCTGGAAATACCAATGCTGATGGATCGTTCTGCAGATGAAGAGGAAGAACTTGCACAGAAAGAGTGGGTGAAAGTCTACGGTGCATTGTTCGGTTGTGAAGAGAAGGTCGCAGAATTATTCGATGCAGCCTGCAAAGATGCGAAGTAAGAGAAAAGAGACATGATGATGAGAAAAAAAGTTTATCAATTGATCTGTGTTATGCTTTGTGTAACTATGATGACAGCCGGTGTTCTGACCGGCTGTAAGGCAAAAGAAGATACTTCAACCGGTCAGAGCGCACAGGGGGAAGGGGACAGCACAGATGCTTCGGAACAGGAAGAAGAGGTACCTGTAATTCAGGGGCTGGAATATGAGCGTACCATGGAACTTGATTATGCGGAATCATTTGATGTGTATTACTATCGTGAAGGATATAAGCTGATTGATGTGCATAATGACAGAAGGTATCTGATCGTGCCGGAGGAAAGTGATGCTCCAAAAGAGCTTGACAGCGATATCATTGTTCTGGAACAGCCTTTGGACTGTATCTATCTGGCAGCAACTTCTGCCATGGCACTGTTTGATGCGATCGATTCGATCGGAGCTATACGAATGTCAGGAACACAGGCTTCCGGATGGTATATTGAACATGCGGTGGAAGCGATGGAAGCCGGGGATATCATATATGCAGGAAAGTATAGTGAGCCGGATTATGAGATGCTGGTTGATGAGGGGTGCGATCTGGCGATTGAATCTACCATGATATTACATACCCCGAAGGTTCAGGAAATGATAGAGGATCTTGATATTCCGGTATTCATAGACCGTTCCAGCTACGAGTCTCATCCGCTCGGAAGAACAGAATGGGTGAAACTCTATGCGGCTATGATGAATCAGGAGACGGCGGCAGAAGAATTTTTTGCTGAGCAGACAGAGATCATAGAACAGTTGAAAGATTTCAAAAATACAGAAAAGACCGTGGCATTTTTCTATGTCAGTACAAATGGAACAGTGGTAGTCAGAAAGAGTGAAGATTACATCCCGAAGATGATAGAGATTGCAGGAGGAAGATATGTGTTCGGGGATCTGGAGAACAAGGAGAGTGACAGCGCAGCAGTTGATCTTTCGATGGAAGAATTTTATGCGGTTGCACAGGATGCAGATTATCTGATCTATAATTCCAGTATCGACAATCCGATTGAGAGTATCGAAGATCTGACTGCAAAGGATGAGCTGTTTCAGGAATTTAAGGCGGTGAAGGAAGGCAATGTCTGGTGTACCGGAAAGTATCTTTATCAGGCTACTGATATTGTGGGAAATCTGATTGCAGATATTCACCTGATGCTTACAGATGGAGATGAAAGCCAGATGACATTTTTGTATCAGGTAGATTAGTACGGTTTGAGTGACAGGTAGAAAACGAGGAAAAGGTTATGGAGAAGAACAAACAGAAAATATCCAGATATATTCTGGTTTTTACAGTGTTGGCAGTCAGTTTCTGCGTGATTACAGTGCTGAATATTAATACAGGAAATGTTCAGATTACATTGCCGGAGATTGTGAAAATATTATTCTGCCGAGAGGGTGATGCTGTTGCAATGAATATTATCTGGAAGATCCGCCTCCCAAGAGTACTGATGGCAGCCATTCTGGGCGGTGCACTGTCGTTGTCGGGATTTCTTCTCCAGACTTTTTTTTCGAATCCGATCGCGGGACCATTTGTACTGGGAATCTCTTCCGGAGCGAAGATGGTTGTGGCACTGACGATGATCATATTTTTGAAATACTATCGTGTAGTATCGTCTTATACCTTGATTTTTGCTGCGTTTATCGGAGCATTGATTTCGACGGGATTCATTCTGCTGATGTCCAGAAAGCTGAACCATATGGCTACGCTTCTGGTTGCGGGGATCATGATCGGCTATATCTGTTCTGCGATTACGGATTTTGTTGTGACTTTTGCAGATGATTCGGATATCGTGAATCTGCACGGGTGGTCACAGGGCAGCTTTTCTGGAATGAACTGGAGTAATGTTAAAGTAGCCGTATTGCTGGTAGGAGTGACACTGGTTTTGACATTTTTATTGTCGAAGCCGATCGGGGCGTATCAACTGGGGGAAGCTTATGCACAGAGTATGGGCGTGAATATCCGTTGGTTCCGCGTGGCTCTGATTCTGTTATCCAGTGTGTTTTCGGCATGTGTAACGGCATTTGCAGGTCCGATCTCATTTCTGGGAATTGCAGTGCCGTATCTTGTGAAGCAGGCACTTCATACGGCAAAACCACTGATCGTAATTCCAGGAACCTTTCTCGGTGGAGCAGTATTTTGTACGATGTGTGATCTGATTGCAAGAATGGCCTTTGCTCCGACGGAGCTGAATATCAGCACGGTAACTTCAATTTTTGGTGCTCCGGTTGTCATCTTTATGATGCTTCACCGGCAGAAAGAGAGGTAGAAGATGGCAGAATATTATGTACAGATGCAGAATCTGACGGTCGGTTATCATGGAATTCCATTGATCAGAGATATCAATATCGGAATAGAAAAAGGAGAGATCGTTACATTGATCGGTCCAAACGGAGCCGGTAAGTCGACGATTTTAAAAAGTATGATCCGGCAGCTTAAGACCATCTGCGGGAATGTATATATAGATAGGAATGAGATCAAGGACCTTTCGTATAGACAATTATCTACCAGAATGGCAGTTGTTCTGACCGACCGGATGAAACCAGAACTTATGACCTGTCGGGATATTGTAGCAACCGGGCGTTATCCTTATACCGGAAAGCTCGGGATATTGACCGCAGAAGATGAAGAGAAGGTCGATGAGGCAATGAAAGCAGTGCATGCGGAAGAACTTCAGGATCTTGGCTTTGAGGCGATCAGTGATGGACAGCGTCAGAGAGTGCTTCTGGCACGCGCAATCTGTCAGGAGCCGGAAGTTCTGATCCTGGATGAACCGACATCTTATCTGGATATCCGGTACAAACTGGAGCTTCTTGCAATCTTAAGAAGGATGGCAAAGGAGAAGAAAATTACAGTTATCATGTCCCTGCACGAGATTGATCTTGCACAGAAGATCTCAGATAAAATTCTCTGTGTAAAGGGGGATGCAATATCCCATTACGGAACCCCGGAAGAGATATTCAAAGAAGATCTGCTCCGTGATCTGTACGAGATAGATAATGGATATTTTGATCCTTGTTTTGGCAGTATTGAACTTCCGAGACCGGAAGGAAAGCCGCGGATATTTGTAATATCTTCCTGTGGGACGGGGATTCCGGTCTACCGGAGGCTTCAGAAAGAACATATTCCATTTGCAGCCGGAATTCTCTATACCAATGATGTGGATTATCAGCTGGCAAGACTGTTAGCTGTTGATGTGGCAGTGGAGGAACCTTTTTTACCGATCGGGGACAGTGCGTATCAGAGAGCGATGGAACTGATGGAAGCGTGCGAACAGATACTGGATGCGGGTGTGCAGATTGGTTCGTGCAATCACAGGATAACTGAGCTTCTATATGAGGCGGAGAGGATGGGAAAACTGGAAAAAGCAAAAGTGTATTTATCTAAATAGAATCTTAATACGTATGCCGGAATATTATCACCGTCTTAATACAAAATCCTTTATGATAGAGGTAGAAAAAGAAGGTGATCATATGTTAACAAATATATTATTAGTATTGGTTATGGTGGCTGCGGGAGCGTATGGATATTATCTGACATTCCGGCTGGATGGCTGGCTTGCAGAAGAAAAGAAGGAAGAGATACGAGTGGAAGAAGCGCAGCGCGGAGAAGTCTGCGCTCTATTATTTGGAACCGGAAGCCGGGTGAAGATTCTGGAACAATGGGTAAGAAATCGTGGACTGCTACCGATTGTGATCGAAGAGATCAGTATTCACAGGGAATGGAATAATATACGTCTGGTCGTTGCCGCGTCAGAGTCAGATGAGGATAATCTCTGTATCTGTAAACTGATTCAGAAAATGTATCATACAGAACAGTTATATGGAATCTGTAATGACAGGTTGAACGAAGGAATGTACGATCGTTTTCACATTCAGATTCTGAAAGAAAATAAAGAGATAACCAAGCAGCTGGAAGGATTCATTCGGAGAAGTGAGGCCGGGGTGGCATGAAGATGAAGATTCGAAGACTGACGCAGACACAGATGATCGTAGTCGGATATCTGCTGATTATTTTGATCGGAGCCCTGCTTCTGATGATTCCGGCTGCAAGCAGAGATGGGAAGGTGACTCCTTTTATTGATGCGCTGTTTACCTCTGCTTCTGCATCCTGTGTGACGGGACTCGTAATTGCAGATACATATCAGAAATGGACGATATTTGGACAATGTGTTATATTACTGTTGATTCAGATTGGCGGACTGGGCTTTATGACGATCGGTGTCTTTTTTGCGATCATACTCCATCGTAAGATCGGGCTGGTTATGAGAGGGACACTGCAGGAGAGCGTCAATATTCAGCAGATTGGCGGAATAGTTCGACTTGCAAAAAAAATCATGAAGGGAACGCTGATATTTGAAGGAGCAGGGGCACTCATTCTTGCATTGAGGTTTCAGAGAGATTTTGGATGGGTCAGAGGAATTTATTACGGACTCTTTCATTCCATATCTGCATTCTGCAATGCAGGATTTGACCTGATGGGAACAAGGGAATCCTACAGCTCTTTTACCTGGTATGATGCAGATCCGATCGTGAATATTGTAATCATGTTTCTGATTGTGATAGGGGGAATCGGATTCTTTGTCTGGAACGATATTGCAATTCATAAGTTTCATGTTACAAGATATCGGCTTCATACTAAAATTGTACTTGCAACGACGGGAATTCTGATTATATCCGGTGCGATTCTTCTGTATCTGTTTGAAGCAAACCGGACGCTTGCGGGAATGAACGGATCAGAAAAGATATTCTGTTCTCTTTTCGGGTCTGTGACTGCGAGGACAGCGGGATTTAATACCGTAGATACTGCCGCACTTTCAGACAGCAGTAAGATCGTTACAATTCTTCTGATGTTTATCGGCGGAAGTCCGGGATCCACTGCAGGGGGGATTAAGACGACAACGTTTGTGGTGCTTCTTGTGTATGTCAGTGCGAACCTGAAAAACGAGGATTCCTGTCACATCTTTGGACGAAGATTAGATGAAGGATCTATTCGAAAAGCGAGTACCGTTATGTGTACCAATCTGTTCCTGATTATTGCCGCGGTTATGATATTGACTGCGATTCAGTCGGAGCCGGTGATGGATATTGTGTTTGAGGTGGTATCGGCGATCGGCACCGTAGGAATGTCCACGGGAATTACCAGAGGTCTTACCAATATTTCAAAGTGCATGATTATATTTCTCATGTATTGTGGACGGGTTGGCGGACTTACATTTGCACTTTCACTTAGAGGGCATAAAACAAAATCGCCATTGAAAGAACCGGTAGAAGCAATTACAATAGGATAACAAAGCGAGGGAGAAAAAAAGATATGAAATCAATACTGATTATAGGTCTTGGAAGGCTGGGACACCATTTGTGTGAGAATATGATCTGCCTGGGAAATGAAGTGATGATCGTAGACAGGACAGAGGAAAAAGTAGAAGATCTGCTTCCGATTGCAACGAATGCTAAGATCGGGGATTGTACTAATGAAGAAGTCTTAAGAAGTCTGGGAGTCGGAAACTTTGATGTCTGCTTTGTGTGCATTGGGTCAAATTTTCAGAGCAGTCTTGAGATTACGAGCCTATTGAAGGATCTGGGCGCAAGATATGTGGTCAGTAAGGCGAACAGGGATATTCACGCAAAGTTTTTATTAAGAAATGGAGCGGATGAAGTAATATATCCGGATAAAGATGTGGCAGAACGTCTGGCGGTAAAACACAGCACCAATAATGTATTCGATTATATTGAACTGGCAGACGGGTATTCGATCTTTGAGATATCTCCGATGAGAAGCTGGGTAGGAAGAAGTATCCGGGATATGGATATCCGGTCCAGGTATCATGTCAGTGTACTCGGAATCAAAGTGGATGAACATCTTCAGCTGCTTCCGCGAGCTGATTACGTTATGAAGGCGGAGGATCACCTTATGGTGATCGGTCTGAAGAAAGATGTGGATAAAATGCTGGCAAACAGCAGATAAGAGAAGAGGTATATGTTAGAAAAATTAAAATCAAACCGAAAATTAATCTATATCGTACGGATGGCAGTGATTTTGTTTCTGGTTGATGTCGTATGTCTTGCGCTGAATTATCAGGGAGTAGAAAAAGAAAATATCCTGATGGTGTTTATGGTGGGAGTGCTGATGATCAGTACCTGTACCAGAGGATACGAATATGGCCTGATCGGTGCGGCGATCAGTGTTATGACCTTCAATTATCTTTTTACAGTTCCGGTGCACACATTTGCCATTATGAATCCGAATGATATGACACTGATGGTATTTTTTATGATTGCATCACTGATTTCTTCCAGTCTTGCAGTCCGTTTTCAAAAACAGCTGATTATATCAAAGAATAATGAAGAGACCGCGACCCGTCTGTACGAAATGTCGGAGCAGTTTATCAATGTAACCGGAAAAGAAAATATCATTCAGCTTGGAATCCACTGTATCTACGAGTATACAGGGTTTGAATGTGTGGTTGAGCTTCAGGATGATACGGTCATCTCGGGAACGGGGAATGAATATACGTCCAAAGATTATCTGATGTTTCCGATCATAGGAATTGTCAAACAGATCGGTATTATGAAAATACTGAATCACAACCAGGGCCTGAGTGTCGAACAGGAGCTGATCGTGAAGACGGCTGCCAATCAGATCGGAATTGCGCTGGATCGGGAGCTGATCTACACACAGCAGGAGCAGATCAAGCTTGAAGTTGAGCGGGAACATATGAAAAGCAGTATGCTTCGAAGTATATCTCATGATTTTCGGACACCTCTTACTGGAATCATGGGTGACTGTGCGATTTTGCTGGATTCAGAACAGATGGAAGATGCGGTGTCCAGACAACTGGTTCAGGATGTTATGGAGCAATCCATGTGGCTGATGAAGATGATGGAAAATATTCTGAGCATGACGAAGATTGAAAGTGGGCAGACCTTTATTCACAAAAGGCAGGAAGTGGTGGATGATGTAATCAATGAAGCTTCCGGTCATGTGATAGGACTAAAAGACAGACGCCATTATCGGGTGGACTTGCCGGAGGAAGTGATCGTTGCAGAAATGGATGGCAAGATGATCGCACAGGTGATCATCAATATTCTGGATAATGCTGTGAAGCATACACAGGATGGCGGGAAGATCAGGTTAAAAGTAAAACACAGAAACCTTCGCGTCTATTTTATTGTTGAGGATGACGGGGATGGAGTGCCGGAAGAATTGCAGAATCGAATCTTTGATGAATTTGTATCTGTGTCAGACAAAAGTGCAGATCAGAAGCGCGGAATCGGGCTCGGTCTTGCAATCTGTAAGGCAGTGGTAACTGCGCATGGCGGAGAAATATGGGAGGAAAACCGTGAAGAAGGCGGCGCCAGATTTGTATTCTGGATTCCGGCAAAGCGGGTAGAAGAAGATGGAAAAGAAAAAGATATTAATTGTGGAAGATGATAAATATATTGTGAATTTTATCTCCATGGCGTTAAAGAAAGAGGACTATGGATTCTATATTGCGAGAACGGTAGAGGAAGCAATCAGCCTTTTTTATGCGAATCAGCCGGATCTTGTCATACTGGATCTGGGACTTCCGGATGGCGATGGGATGGAGGTTATTCAGAGTATCAGAGGAATATCGGATGTTCCGGTCATCGTTGTCTCTGCACGGCAGGAGGAACAGGAGAAGATTCAGGTTCTGGATGCGGGAGCAGATGATTATGTCACAAAACCTTTTCATATGGGAGAGCTAATGGCGAGAATCCGTGTGGGTCTCCGGAAACTGAACTGTTTGCGGACGGAGGAGATACAGACCGTTTTTCATACCGGAAAGCTGAAGGTAGATTATGAAAAAAGGATCGTAGAGACTGCAGGTAAGGAAGTGCATCTGACACCGATTGAGTATAAGATCCTTCTTTTGCTGATTGCAAACAGAGGAAAAGTACTGACACATAATTATATTATTAAGGAAATCTGGGGATATGCGGAAGATATTGATGCCGGCAATCTGCGTGTTTTTATGGCGACGCTTCGAAGAAAGATAGAAGAAGATCCGGCAAATCCGGAATATATACTGACCGAAATTGGGGTTGGTTATCGGTTTCGCGAGTGAAAAATAATAATTCCCGCCATATCCGCAGTTGAAACTTATGTGTGCGGTTGGCGGGAGAGACTGTCAAGAATATCTGGAATCTGTCGGGATCTTGCATAGAGCTGATAATTCGGTTCATGAATATCCTGAAGATAATGAGCATCCGAGCTGCTGATGATATTGCAGCGCAAAAAGTAGGGATGCTCTTTTTGTATTTGATGAAGATGGTCATAGGTTGTGATCTCTGCGCAGGTAAAGGAACTGTCAGGCGGAACAAATCCCAGATTGGACAACAGACTGGTGGTAGATTTGTCAATATGTGCGGGATATGCAATTCCATGATAAGATTTTACCAGATCAAAAACCTCGTCAAATGAGATGGATGTGGCACTGATAAGGAGTCGTTCTTCCACTTCTATGACTTGATCCAGTTCGTTCATAATCTGCTGTTCACCAAAGATATTTTTTTTATTTTTGATCGGGAGGATTCGCTCGTAGACGTATTGGTCAAAATCCAGTGCATCATTCAGTTCCGGAAACAGACATACAACGTGTACCTCTTCCGAAGTAGTCAGTTCCATGCCGGGGATGACGGTTACTCCGTATTCTTCCCCGTGTTTCATGGCAGCAGGGCAGTTTTTACAGGAATTATGATCCGTCAGCGCAATTACATCCAGTCCTTTGACTGCGGCCATGCCCACGATATTTGCCGGAGTCATGTCGTCATCTCCACAGGGAGACAGACAGGAATGAAGGTGAAGATCATAATATAACGGAATCATGACAGGATCTCCTGTATTTTCAGCGCAGCCTCAAAGATCGGAAGTGAGGTGGAGAAGACTGCAATACCTTCATTTTCAGCGCAGTTCAGATCTTCCTGTGAGAACATGATTCCTTCTGCAAGAATAATGCATGATATATCTGTCAGAGAAGCAACTGCAATGGTGTTCTTATTTCCCATAACAGTCACCCATGCTCCGTTTTCCGGGGCCTTACTCATGGCGATACTTAGAAGGTCACAGCAGAATACTTTTTCAATGGATCTGGAAGGATTACCGGGGGTTTTCAGGGTGAAGATTCCGGAATCAGTCAGTTTTTGAACAGTTATCATAATTATTGCTCCTTTTTTTCGATTTCAGCGGTAAGTGTCTGGATATATTCTTTTAACATATGTACAGATTCTGCTCGGCTGTCCGCATCGTTGTCCTGCTCCAGAGAGGACATCAAAAAAGAGATGTCTTTGGACAGTGTGCTGATATATTCATGGAAAGAATAGATACAGTCATTCTTTGTTGCATGCCCGCGTACAATATCTTCTGCCAGTGCTCTGCATGACGGTGCACCGCAGGAACCGCAGTCCAGTCCGGGAAGCTGCTCTGTCAGCTCTTCGATGGCTCCCATCATCTCAAAACTTTCCCGGAAAGAAGTTCCAAGGCGGAAGACGGGTTCGTATTCTACATAAGAGGACCAGTGAAAATCCATGCTGTCATAGTCTTTCAGGTGTGATCCTGTGACAGGAAGGTTCCGCTGCAGTTTTTTGAATTTGGCAGTTGCAATGTAAGGATTTTCAACGGTCAGAGGACCTCCCACACAGCCACCGTTGCAGGCATTGAGTTCTACGAATTTCAGCCCGTGGAATTTTTCATCTTCCAGATCACTCAGTACCCTGAGAGCACTCATAATACCGTCGCATGCGAGATAATTATCGGTAAGAAGGCCATTGCATTCTCCGCCTGCATTGCCCCATCCGATTCCGATCCGGCCGGAAGCTGACAATGGTCTCAGAGAGGATTCGTCATGTGTCATATGTTCCAGAAGAACAGGATATACTTCTTTGATCGCCAGTACTTTGTCAATCTCACTTTTTTCAACCCCAAGAGGAGATTTGACGTAAGTTACCTTGGAAGGACAAGGAGATATAAAAAAGATTCCGATATCTTCGGAAGGAAGTCCTGTCTGTTCAACGGCTTTTTTTCGTGCAATTTCTGCAGCTATTTCAACGGGTGCCTTCAAAGGAAGCAGACGGGGGATCAGCGTTGGAAATTTTACACGGATCAGCCGCAGAATGGTAGGACACGCAGTACTGATAAAGGGAGCTTCGTCAATATGCTCCTGAATGTACTTATGTGAGGCTTCTGACACAAGTTCTGCTGCGGCACTGACTTCAAAGACATCATCAAACCCCATGGAAATCAATGCGTTCAGTACAATGTCTACATTCTTCAGATTGTTAAATTGTGTATATAAGGAAGGTGCCGGTAATGCAACTGTATATTTGTAATTTTTAATCTCATCAAAAGAATCATAAATGGCTACTTTTGCGTGATGCGGGCAGTATCTGAGACAACGTCCGCAGTCGATACAGAATTTCGGGTTAATTTTTGCCTTTCCATTCTGTACCCGGATCGCCTGGGTAGGGCAGTATTTGATACAGTTGATGCATCCGGTGCAGGCTTTTTTATCAAGTTGTACAGAATTAATGAATTTATCCAAAAGGTTTTCCTCCTGCCGTTTAAAAATGAACGTCCATAGTGACGGTAGTTCCAACGCCTATTGTTGTATCAATATCCATATAATCTGAATATTTTTTCATGTTCGGAAGCCCCATTCCGGCACCAAAGCCCAGAGCACGTACTTCCTCCGGTGCGGTGGAATATCCCTGTTCCATTGCTTTGTCGATATCGACAATTCCGGGACCCGTATCGGCCAGAATCATGCGGATATTATCAGGACCGATTTCTACAGTGATATTACCGCCATTGGCGTGTATGACCATGTTGATCTCGCCTTCATACATTGCGATTGCAACCTTTCGAATAACATTGTTGTCAATGCCCATGATCTTCAGCTTGTTTTTTACATCACTGCTGGCTTCCCCGGCACGTGTGAAGTCATCACCGGATATTTGATAGTTGAATATAAGTTTATCGCTCATGAAGTTATATACCTCCAGGCAATCCGTTGCTGTAAAGTATGCCGCATGCTGTGAACATACCGTGGGCAGTGCGGAGTATTACGATATTCTTGTCGGCTGCGAGATCAAGGATCTTCTGATCCGGAGTCTTGTTCCTTACAAATATGATACATATGATATCAAGCATTTCTGCGGTACGTACGACCTGAGGATTGCAAAGCCCGGTAATCAGTGCCGGATGATCATCGGCATAGGCCAGCACATCACTCATCAGATCTGAAGAAAAAGCATAATTTACTTCTTTGTCCAGATGATCTTCGCCAAAGAGAACATCTGCATCTAACAAATTTTTTATTCTTTCTATAGTCATAAATACCTCCCGAGTGGACAGATTTATTTTTCTTAGTATAACATCGAAAAAAAATGAATGCAATTGTAAAAT
>NZ_JAFBIZ010000033.1 GCF_021531995.1 Faecalicatena contorta | reverse complement strand
TCCCCCGTCCCTCTCTACAATTTATAAAAAATAAACACGCCAATTACTGCCAGCACTACATATACGATCGGTTCCCATTTACTTTTATTTTCTGTTTTCAAATGTAATCCGAATACTTGTACGAATGTTTTCCACACAAAATATCCAATGACAGTTCCAAATGTATTTGTCATCAGATCATCAATATCTGTGACTCGATAATTGAAGAGTTGTGATACTTCTATTATGATTGAAAGCATTGCTCCTGCTGCCGCTGTTTTTCCTATTTTTCTATATTCCGTCCAGATGAGCGGAACGAGGAATCCAAATGGCATGAACATTATGATATTCAGAAAGAAGCTGATCCCCACTGAATCAAGTGGAATAAAGTTACTTCTGTTCATGTATGTTGTGCCATTTGTGATAAGTTCTCCCAGTGTTCCAATACCGGTCACTTCAAATATCATATACAGATAAAGAAGGAAAACATTGACCCAGATGAAATATATTACCGGACTCTGTTTTTCTTTTTTCAGATACCTGCCCATCAATATGAACTGATATATGATACAAGGGCTGTACATCAATACTCCTAAGACATATTCCATACCTTGATTCCCCTTTCTTTTTTATATATTATTATAAAAAGGAAATATTAATATATGGATGGAATATTCTTAAGTTTTTATGATTTTATTGGCCAATTTACGCTAGAATCAAAAATCTCCGTAACCAGCCGATATACGCGGAATCGTTTCTTCCAATGCATCCAGCTTTCTCTCTTCCGATCCATCTGCTGTAATGGAATAGAGTGCCTTCTCGCCTTCCAGTTCCACAACATAATAGATTCTGGTCGCACCCGGAACTTCCACCAGATAGCAGGGTACCCGCTCCACCAGATTATTGGGGAGATGCTCTACGAATTCTTTCAGACTTCGCTCTTCTCCGGTAGAGATCTGATAACTTTTTATATATCGCACATAGTCTTCCTCAGCCCAGTACGAGATATAATCTCCCTCGATGAAAGCCCCCAGCCTTGCATCCTGTATATACTGCCATGGTAAGATTTCATCCTCCGCGGTCTGAACATTCAGTCTGCGATACGTATCTTCACCATCCACTGCATAATACAGACCGTCCTGTGCATACAGCCCCATCGTCAGCTGCTGTGTTTCTGCCCCATGCAGTGTAATCTCATTATCAGGTTCTACATTATTTTTTCTCAAAACTGTTTCTTCTGTTCCGTCATCTTTGATACTGCAAAAGCTGATATCCTTATCAAAAAAATAGATTTTGTCTTCATAAAAATACACATCTGTATCACTATTACTCTTACAGTTCTTTGTCACACACTCCGGATAATCACCGCTTCCCACAGCGACCCGGTACAGTCCGCTATGTATTTCATTATCCGAACTCATTCCCTGAAAATACATGCATCCGTCCTGAAAATACCAGTGACAGACATACCCCCAATTCAGGACTTCTCCAACCTGCCCTACCAGTTCGCCGTCGAAACTGTATTGTCTCACCGTATATTCGTCACAGCGCACATAAATGTATTGATCCGTAATCATAAGATATCCTGTTTTATCATCAATTACATCTACGATTGTTCTCTTGTTCGTGCCGTCCAGATCTACAGCCGTAACGCCGGCATCCCCGCAGGTATAGTACAGACTTCCATTGCTTTCCACGATTTCCCCTGGCACATATGAACCGCTTGATGTATCCGGCTGAAGGGTATTCTCATAAACCGGAAGCTCCACTTTTTCCAGTTCAACGGTCTCTTCCTTATCTGTATCATTTTCTATCTCATTTCGGACAGTTCCACTCTGTGTATCGGAAGACACACTTTTCTGATTCACGCCTCCCAGACCAGCTATCATCATCCCTCCTGCACACAGAATGGCTGCCAATGACAGAAACGCTTTAATTCCTTTATTCATCGTACTCCTCAATTCTCTTTCTTCAAATCATCCCAACTGAACTGTTCTCCGCAGCATGGAATCAGCATGAGTTTTGTCGTTCCGATGGTAATCGTATCATAAGCGTGCATTTCCATATTAGAAAGAACCACGTCATCATTCAGATAGAATAACTCTCTGGACTCTCCCGGCTGTGCAATGAAGATACGCTTTCTTGGCTCATAGACAATGATTGCATGCTTACTTCTGGACACACTCATATCTGCACTCAACACAACGTCCATACCAGAAGAACGTCCAATAAAGTTTCTTCCGGATTTCAACTTAAAACCCTCGCCAAAATACTCTCCTTCCGTACATACCAGCCATCCCACAACAGGCTCGGTTCCTATCACCCGTGAATAGTATCCGACCGTGTGATTCTCTTCTGTCTTAATCTCAAAAATATTGGGATTAACCTTTGGCGCTTCCGATGCCGGAGAAACACTCTGCAGTACAGACGCTTCCTGATATTCCTCAGATGCAGACGGAGATGCTCCCATATTCTGATAAACCAGTTCTGTTGCTCTCTGTGCCGCTGATGATTCATTACCCATCTCTGTGTGAACCGTGCCGGCAGGATTCAGTGCTTCCGTTACCGTCTGCTGTACTCCACCTGTACTTTTTGCGCAATGTGGGCATTCGGAATATTTGTCAATATCATAAAAGTGTCCGTTTTTACATTTCTGAAGTTTCATTATCATTTCCTCCTACTATTTCTGTTTCGTTCATTTGGTTTGCCTCTATATATTTAAAACACAGCACAGATGTGTTATCCAAGGCATGCGGCACATAGTTCAATATCGTCTGCACAATCGTCCCCGCCGTCTCCGTGAATTCCTCCTCACAGGCCTCCACGATATTGACAATCTGCTCCTCTGTTAAAGCCTTATATAATCCATCACTGCACAATAGGGTCACGTCGCCATCCTTCAGCGTGAGGGGCTGTGGACTAATGTCCATAACTTTAACGCCATTCATTCCCAGGTAACTGATAAGGGCCTCTCCCCTCACCAGCTCCCGCTCGTATTCTTCATAGGTGATTGCATTTTCCTGTAAAGATTCTTCCAACAGCAGCTTGTAATTGTGTTCTCTGGTCAGCGCGTAGATCTGTCCCTCCCGGATCAGGTATATCTTACTGTCTCCCACCGACATAAAATACATCTGATCTTCTTCAATCATCACAGATACCACCGTGGTTCCACTGTCCAGATAATTGCCTTCTTCATCCTTCAGCCGTGCAACCTTTCTGTCCATCAGCGAGATCACCTGTTCAAAGAAACGCCGCGCATCTTTCAGCGGCTTAGGCTCTTCCTGGTAATACTCCAGCAATGTCTCCATCGCACAGGAACTCGCCAGTTCTCCTTTCGCTTTTCCTCCCATACCGTCACATACCACACCCAGAACGCCCTGTGGTGTACCGAGATACCGCATACAGTCTTCCTGGTATTTGCGGGTGCCGCGGATCGTCGCCGCTGATATCTGTATCGTCTCAGGCAAAGGATTCTGTGGGTATAGCTGCAATGTCGTCTGCATCTCTTCTATCAATCGCTCTCCCTCCAATCTACCGTCATCTCCACCGTACCGGCACAGATTCTGTCTTTCTTTTCAAGCCTGCGCTTATTTTGAATACGGACACCATTTACCATCGTTCCATTGGTGGTATCCAGATCCATAATCGAAACCATTCCTTCTTCATATTCCAACGCAAAATGCTGTCTGGACATCTGTTCATCGTCAAAATATACATCGCAGATATCCGAGCGTCCTGCAATCAAACTGCCGTTGAGCGGCACCTCCATCTTCGCCGGATATCGCCCTTTCGTATGCATGGTAAATGTCAATATCACACCCTGCTGTTTCTTCTGCTCCATTGCCACATGACGCTTCACATCAACATTCGTGGCCATAGTCATCTTATCATCTAATACTACAACACCCTTATTCTCCTTTATCTTCCGATAAATCAGAAGGATGATCGCTAATAATACCAGCACAACTGCTGCCACGATCAGGTAGCCATGGTTTCTCAAAAATTCACTGCTGCAGATGCTTTCTTCTGTCCTTCCAGAGAAATCTTTCTGCCTTCCTCCACCGGATTCTTCTCCATGGACACATCCGTAATATTTACCGTAACCAGCGTATAATCTCCGGTATAGAACTCTTCCTCGAATGTCAATATCTTACAGTTATTCTCCCCATCTTCTACCGATACAGGAGTATATACCGTCCCATCTGCCGCGTCCTTCAGCTGGTAATTCGTAACATTTGTCCCGTCGAATACCGGTTCACTGAATGTAACTTTTAATTTGTTATTCCCATCCTGTTCAATTTCCGTGATCTGCGGCGCTTCTTCATCAGCCTGCCAACTATAAAATCCCGCCTCAATCGTCTTGGTAAGATTCCACTGATGAAACTGCACAGTCAGAGTTTCCATCGCCTGGCTAACATTGTTGCTGTCACTCTCCAACAATAAAACATCACTATTTTGCAGCCGGTTTCGAATACTCTGTAAAGCATCCAGTGCACCTTCCTGTCCGAAGATCTGAAGACTTCCCCCGGTATTCCTTGCAAACTCCCCAAAACTGTCGATGACCGAATTCTTCTCATAGTCTGCTGCCATGGCATAAACCGGAAGTCCCTGGTTCTTCAACTCATTCATGCTTCATCCTTCGTGGACTTTCCTCTGGCAATATCGTCCCCGTCACTGATGACAATCACTGCCTTGCGCTTATATTCCTGACCGGACAAACCAGATGCCATATCTCCCGCCTGCGCCAACGTTTCAAACAGCAAGGTCTGATCATCCGTGTTCTGGAATCCGGCAATCTTAATGTCTGCAACGCGCTCTTGATATCTGCAAAATAGGAATCTTGGACAGATCCCGAGATATCCAGCAATATGTAATACGCAATCCCCTCATCCAAATCTGAAAATTTCTGAATCCCTGTCAGAGACAAAAGCTCCTCTCCCCGGTAGACCTCAATCTGTTCCGTGTCTGGTTCCCCGTAGTTTTCCGCTCCATTTACATAGATGCGCACCTGCGGAAGGCAGATATATGTCTGCTCCAGCGACAGACTATTGTCTGCTGCACGCCCTACATAAGATGGAACCCAAAATCCAACGAGGCAAAATACAGCCAGTAAAACTGCAGCTATCTTTTTTATCCTTCATCTTCCCATCGAATCTCCTCTCTGCAAAATGCAATGAATTCCAGTTCTGTCTCCCCAATCATAAACCGATCCCCGTTCTTCAGTTTCATCGGTTCTCTTAAGACCTCTCCCTGATAATAGGTCAGACATCCTCCCTCAGGAACAAGTGAGAATTCATTCTTCCGATGCTCATACACCACACTACAGTGCATATTTCTGGATATCATCTCATCTTCCAAAATACAGACATCCATCATCAGTCCTCTGCCTATGCGGTTAAATCCATAGTGAAGCCTGTAATCTCTTCCTCGCTCCGCTCCTTTCGTACACACCAGCCATCCCGTCACAAAATCATTCCCGGTAAACCTAGAATAGATGCCGACAGTTTTGGCATCCTCATTTTCACTTCGTTTCCCGGCATTCTTCAACCATACCGTCTCTCTATCCTCCTGTCCTTCATGCTCTCCGGTCAGTTGATAGGCTGAAACCGTTACCTGATTGCGAAAATCCGGTTCCTTCGGCTGCTCCTTTTTGCAGAAAGGACAAGTGTCATATTTTTGATTGTCAAAAAAATGTCCCTGTTCACACCTTATAATTGCCATCTCTCACTCTCTCCTCAACAAATTACTTATCACTTAAAAAGCAGGAAGTTCTGCACCCAATATTATTCTAATTTCCCATTTCTTTCTTCCAATCCATGCCCATAACTTTTTCTGGCAGAATCTGACTCCAGCACGATCTCCTCACTGATTTGATTTCCTCTGCTATCTATCATCCATAGTTTAGATGCTACATTTGCCGTCTTTTCATCATAAGCATCTGATATTTTCGAGAAAATATTTTGTTCTGACAGATCAAAAGCGGATACATCCATACTTGTCCATTGCTGATTCAATGTGGAGATATCATGAATAATGGCATGTCCATCCTCATCAAACGGGGTCATAACATAATTGCTATCAAACTCTTTTATAAATTCCCCATTTATATTGAACAGCCACCATCCTCCATCTACAGTAAAACCCGAATTATACTTCATATGATAACCTATACATACGGTGCCATCCGCTGTAGCCGGATACATTGCATAAAGCACTTGAAAATTCACATATTTACTAAATTCCTGATTAAATACCATACGAATATTACCATTTACATCAATGTATGCCAGATATGTCTCCTCCCCAGATTTTATATGTACAGCAGCCAAACCATTGGAAAACACTTCTGCTTTTTCAAAGACCGCCGGGATTGTCAGTTCTCCATTTTCATTTATATAACCGTAATAATTACCGACAACAACTGGCGCTAATCCATCAGAAAAATCTCCGGCCTTTCTAAACTTAGGCGGAATAACAATCTCTCCTTGCCCATTCGCATATCCAATATATCCTTTATAACCAAAAGCACGATAATTATTCGTAGCTAACTCGCCCTGAAGTTTTTCATCTTCCGTTACATCATACAAGGCTTTACTGCTGCAATCATACGCCCACCACTCATCTCCACCACAATCAATTCCGAGACAGGCATTAAAGTAATAATCCGGAGAATAACCGACCATATTACTTGAATCATGAAGTTCGGGATATCCTGTCATAATATCATTTAAAGAAAGAGGGGATGTTTCAGCAGCCAGATTTTCCAGTTCGCTTTGTTCTTCTGCTGATAAAGATTCCACATAATCATCATAAGTCGTAAAAATATTTTTCTCCCAATCACACAATTCCAGTTCACTCACATCTTCACCTGATAATGTATACGGATTAGATATACTTGCATAACCCTCCATTCCAAGATATTTTGACAGTTTTTCATAGTGGATTTCCGGTTTTTCCATATTACTTTCCTGTGGTTCCTCCTCCAGCTCCACAACAGATGTTCCTTCCTTTTCATTTGATTCATCCGTATTTCGTCCTGGCACCCCAATACAAGACATGAAAAAGAATACAATTACAAGAAACAGAATAACGACTCTAATACTTCTAATCCTTTTCGATTTTTCCACCTCAACATATTGCTTTTCTTCGTTGGGTCGAATCTTCTCTACCTCTCCCCACTGTTTTTCCAGTTTCTCCTTTTGAAAATACTGTGTCTCTTCTGTCGCCGGCTTCACCTTCTCTGCTTCCAATCTTTTTTTCGGCTTCGGATATAATTCTTTATATATCTCTTCCACTGACTGATATCGTTTGTCTCCTCTAACCGCCATTCCTTTTTCAATAACATCCGAGAACTTTTCCGATATACCTGCATTTAATTGCTTTAATGGTTTGAGTTCATCCTCATAGAGCCTTTCCACAGACTCTATCGGCAGATATCCGGATGCCATCTGGTACATGGTGGCACAGATAGCGTAGATATCCGTCCACGGTCCCTGCTTTCCACGTGTACGATACTGTTCTTCCGGCGCATAGCCATGCTTCAGCATAATCGTAAGACTCTTCGTCTCCGTTCCTGTCGCAGCCCTTGCCGCTCCAAAATCAATTAATGTAATCTTTCCATCTTCCCCGCAGATAATGTTTTCCGGACTGATATCCCGGTGAATGATTCCCGCCTTATGTATCTCCGAAAGTGCCTGCAATAACGGCTGCATCATCTCAAGAATCTGGTTCTCCTCCATCGGCGCATGTTCACCGTTCTTCTCGTAATGCTCACGTAGATACTGCTTTAAATTTTTGCCCTCTACGTAGTCCATGACAATATAAGCTGTCCCATTATCCTGAAAGAAATCCCGCACCGATACAATTCCCGGGAGATGCTGGAATCGTGCCAGATTCTTTCCTTCCTCTGCAAAGTTCTTAAGTCCGTTCCGATAATATGCCGCCTTCTCTCCCGGCATAATAGTAAGCGCCTCACCATCACCAAGCCTAGTATCTCTGGTAGCAAGTCCACTCGGAAAATATTCCTTGACTGCAACCCGGCATTCCCGGTTCAGATCCCATGCAATGTACGTAATGCCAAATCCGCCCTCTCCCAAAACTCTTCCAAGAAGATATTTCCCGGCAAGAATCGTATAGGACGGTAGCGTGTGAACGTTGCGGTTTTTCTCATATTCTATTCTGTCAAACCCACATTTCCTGCAGGTATCCCCGGAACATTCTAACTCTTCCATACATCCCAGACACAATAATTCCGGATTCTTCATACTTATATTCTCCTTTATATTTATAACATATCTATCAAAACTTCTTTTGTGCTGATTGGATACAAAAAAAATTCTCCTAACTTGAGCAGACAAACACCGATTATCAACTTAACAAACACTCCCGAAGCTTCTACCACCAAAATACTATCATTTAGAATAATAAAATAAACATTCAATATCCACCATATGAACGATACACCCGCATACACTGCAATAATTCTCGCCATACTCAAACATACTACTCCGAGCACATTGCCTGCCCCCTTTTTCATTAACCTGTAAGGCAAACGCCATCCAAGTATAGCCAGCGAAACCGTACACATCACATACCAAATAATCGTCGGAGCCCCTGCCAAAATAGGATGCCAAATCACACTCCGAATCACATTCCAGATAATCCCGCATGGAATCACGCAACAAACCAGCGATATGATATTTACAAACTTTTCAAATTTCGGACTATGCCTACTGACTTTTACCATCCCATATCCGATGGACGTAGATAGGATTGCTGCGCAAAATCCCCATATCATACTGATTCTGGCACTCACCAATATGTTCCCGACATACCCAATAAACGATACTTGCTCCATATTCTTTATCCTCTTGGAAATTCATCCAATTTTCTATAACATATCTATCAGCAGCTCTTTTTTATTCCTCGGATATAGGAAATATTTTCCTATCATCCATAACGAAATTACCATTACCACACATACTACTACCAGCCAAAAATCTTTCTGCGTAACAAACAGAGAAATGGTACTGGATATATATTTCTTCTGCAAGCAAGATCCTAAAGTATATCCCTCTCCGAATAAATACCTCCATCCCAATATTCCACAGACAACGGCACGCCCTATATTTCTTGCTATTGCAAAATATACATATCCTCCTAAAAACCGGTATACAAACCAGGCTGGAATAATACAAAATATTACAGAAATAGTATTAATCATCGTCTCTGTTTTTTGACTCCTTTTGGCAAGCCTTCGCAGACTACATCCAACAAAAACAGATATTATTGCCGAGATAATTCCCAGTATGATAGACCCTCTCGCTAATAACAACACATATTGAATAAATGATTTACTCCACATATATATACTTACTACATTGCCCATATGTATTTTCCCTCATTCTTCAAGTTCATATCATACCAAAAAAGATCCAACAAATATCAAAACCAAAATAACGACACTCCCTATCTCAAGTGGTCCCATTTTGGGCCTGACTATGACATTCTCTTGCTCTTCCAGCTCCCTGTCGGTCGCTGGATTTCCACTATAGATAATTTTCTCTTCCCTTGTTTTTTCACTTGTATAAACGTTTTCTTCCTCTTTGTTGTCCACCTCTTCTTTAACTGAAGCATTTGGATCTGCGTATTTGGGTTCTTCCTTCTCTTTCTCCATCGTTTCTTTCGGATATAAGAGCTGACACATCTCTTCTACAGTCTGATAACGGTCTTCTATACGCACAGACATTCCCTTTTTGATAATATCGGATACTGTCTTCGAAATCTGTGGATTTACTGCTTCTAATGCTGGCAAGCTGTCGTCAAACACACGATCAATGGATTCGGTTGGCAGATACCCCGACATCATATGATACATCGTCGCACAGATTGCATAGATATCTGTCCACGCACCCTGTCTTCCGTGAGACTGATACTGTTCCGGCGGTGCATAGCCATGTTTCAGCATTATCGTGAGACTTCTCGTCTCATTTCCAGTTGCCACTCTGGCCGCACCAAAATCAATTAATGTAATCCTGCCATCTCTTCCGCATATGATATTCTCCGGGCTGATATCTCTATGGATTACCCCTGTTTTATGAACCTCGATTAATGAATCCAATACAGGCTGCATCATCCGAAGAACCTGCTTTTCATTCATCGGCGCATGTTCTCCACTGTGTGCATAATAATTTGTCAGATACTGCTTCAAGTTCATGCCTTCTACATAGTCCATAACGATATAAGCTGTTTCATTATCCTGAAAGAAATCCCGTACTGATACAATTCCCGAAAGCTCATGAAATCTCGCCAGATTCTTTCCTTCTTCCGCAAAATTTCTTAACCCATTCCGGTAATATGCTGCTTGCTCTCCCGGCATAACCGTAAGCGATTCCCCTTCTCTGCCTCTCGTATCGCGCGTTGCAAGACCTACCGGAAAGTATTCTTTAATCGCTACCCGGCATTCCCGATTCAAATCCCACGCTATATATGTAATGCCAAATCCACCTTCTCCTAAAACTCTTCCGAGCAAATATTTCCCCACAAGGATCGTGTAAGACGGTAGGGTTCGCACATTCCTGTTCCTTTCATATTCTTCTCTGTTAAACCCACATTTTCTGCAAGTGTCTCCGGGACATTCCAACTCTTCCATACATCCCAAACATAATAATTCCGGATTCTTCATATTCTCATTCCTTCATCAATCTCTATCAAAACCAGATACCTATTGCTGAATAGTTATCCTGCTTTTCATCTCTACCCCTTTTAATTCTTTTTTTCATACGTTTCAGCCAATGTTCTACGTTTCTTGCCTTTTCAAGATCCCACTGCATCTGCTCCTCGGTGACCGCTTCCCAGAACCCATCACTGCACATCAGGATAGCCACACCCTTTTGTATCGGAATCATGTCATGAATCTCAAACTTAGTAACCTCTACAGAATCTCCCATACATCGCAGCAGCCGGTTTCGGTCGGGATGGTGGCGGATCTCACTTTCTTTAATCTCGCCTGCCATCGCCAGTATCTGCGGAACGCTGTGATCCAGCGTCCGGAACTTTAGCTGTCCTTGTTCAAATACATAGATTCTGGAATCTCCAATATGAGCAAGCCAGCCTTCCTCTCCTCTTGCCATAAATGCTGTAAGTGTCGTCCGCATGGAACGGAGGTGCCCTGTCTCTTCCTGCTTTTCTTTTAGAAGATCATGTCCTTCCGAAAAAATCTGTGACAGACATTGCCGTACATTCGTTTCTTTCTCAGTCTGTACGGTGTTGTCGACAGAGTCCAGAGCCTCCACAAGCTGTATTCCGTGCCGGATGACGTTCTCAGACGCTTCCTTTCCGCTTCCATGTCCCCCCAAACCATCTGCCAGAAAGAATGCTTGACAAGTACTGCCCATATACACTCCTACACTGTCCTCATTTTCTGCCCGTTTTCCTGTTTCACTCAATGTGCTGTAAGTCAAGCATCTCCCTCCTTCTCTGTCACTCTACCTGCCCATACGCAGTATATTCCTCTTATCTCCCAGATAGATTTCCGTTCCTTCCAGAAGTTCCATGTTCATATGCTTTGGAAGCCTCTGTCCATTCAGATAATAGGTTCCGTTAAAGGAATAATCGCACAACAGATAGCCGCCGGTTCTTGCGCAGTAGGTAATGCTGCAATGTTTCCGGCTTACCTTCTCCCCTTCTACCACCAGATTGCACTGAGCGGCATCTCTTCCAACGACCAGCGCCTGCATGTCTTCCAGAGGAATCACCTCTCCCTTGTAGACTCCTTCCAGTATGGCAACCGTACCGTTCTTCCCTTTCGCCTCTGCTGATGCATCCGCAGAAGACATAGGATTCGATTCTTTCACGCCTGCAGATTTTGCTCCGGATCGATCAGGCATAATTCCCAGAATTCCACATACTGTATGAATCGCCAGAAACAACCAGAATCCAAGACCTGTTCCATC
The DNA here is from genome assembly GCF_021531995.1 of Faecalicatena contorta. Taxonomy (GTDB): domain Bacteria; phylum Bacillota; class Clostridia; order Lachnospirales; family Lachnospiraceae; genus Dorea_A; species Dorea_A contorta_A. The sequence goes on along the minus strand of NZ_JAFBIZ010000033.1, from coordinate 14,859 downwards.
CAGCAATCCGCTTTGAGGAATTCCTGTAAGCTGCTCCATGCATGCCAGCCGTATCATCAGCAGCAGTACCGCAGCGGCAAGCCTTATGATTCCCGCTGCCAGATCGGTGGTCCGGTGTTCCCACAGTATCATCAGCAGATTCCCGGCCAACGACAGCAGGATCACTCCCACCAGTATGATGCAGTACCGTATTCCTGCGCTTTTTCCCAGGCGCAGAAGCATCGGCATGTTATAAGTGATTCCTTCCGCCTGGTATAGCGGTAACAGCAGACTGGCAAGTCCAATGACGCCAGCAATAGACAGTCCATATCTCCACACATTTTTTTGCTTCATAATTTCCTCCTGTTACAATCCTTCTTCATTCCTTATGACTCTTATCGGTAGGCATCCAGACTGCCCGCAGGATCCTCACGAAACAGATGACACTCCGTAGACGTGCTATATTCATAGCATTCCGCAATGGAAGCCATCACTTTCAGATTACCTTCACCGGATGTATAGATATCGGCGGTTCTTGCATCCCACTGCCGTTCTCCCCAAAGCAATCTTACATCCTTACCGTTCAGTCCGTATGTTTTTAGCTGTTCATAATAAACCTCATTTAATCTGAGTGCATTTTCTTCTAATTCCGAATCAGATGCCTGCTCATCATCATAGTCCTCCAGAATCGTCCATCCCCTGGTGTCTTCCGTAAATGTCGGTGCAAATGTAATGTTTGTCTGTTCCGGCTCTGAATCCGCTGTAAGTACCGCCTCATAACAGCTTCCCTGGCGCCGCCTGCAGAAGCCTTTTACATATTGAAAAGTTTCGTCCCGGTACTGATATAGTGCAAGCGTTGTAATCGTCTCATTCATAATAAAATTGTTATCTATTCCTATATACACTGTGCCGTCGTTACTATAGTTGAAGAAACCGGTCTGAACCTCATGATAAGTAACCCGGTATTTACCGCAGGGAATCAATTCCCTGGAATCCGCAAGCTTCACGCTTCCGTCACACTCATACATCTCCATATATATTCTGGCGCCGCCGCCCTGATCGTCCGAACTGAACAGCTCCTGTTTATCCATAGCTTCACAAGTTCCTCTTATCAGAAGCATTTCACGCTTTCCGTCTCTGTCGTAATCATCAATCTCAATCGCCAATATTCCCTGAAGATCTGTCGGCTCCAGCCACGCATCCATTCCATTGCTTGTTTTACATATCTCATCAACCGGCATAACACCGTACTCTGGAATCAACTCTTCCTCCAGGTATTTCATGTATTTTTCCGAATCGCCTTCTGACTCCTCCGGAATCTCCTTTTCATCAGATTTTACATCCGCTTCTGTCCGTTTTTCCGGATGTGCCTCTACATACCTTCTGGCTTGTTTCATTGAATTCTCAAGATCTAACACCGGCTTTGTAATGTTAATATCTTTATCCGTAATACTCTCCCGGATCTGATCAATATACATCTCCTGCATAAGAAGCGTCTTTACCTCTGATGCTGTCAGGTTCTCATCCATCGACCAGATGCAGGCCGCCGCACCAGTGACATAAGGCGCTGCCTGCGAAGTTCCGCTTCCTTTTTCCACATCATAATTGCAGGTACTATATATATCTACTCCTGGTGCCAAGATATCTACCCGATCGCCCATATTAGAAAAGCTTGCAATCTCCCTGCTTCGATTATAGGCTCCTACACAGATAATCCGTTCCCGTACTTTATCATCATCAATATATAACCACGGGGAATTATACTGCGGTTCCACAACCGCCGATTCATCTCCTGACTCTGCCATTCTATATTGCGGTTCCCCTTCATCTGCCTGCACATAATCATATGTAATGCCATTTTCAACATCGTCCGAATGACAGGAAGCATTTCCGGCAGAATTAACAAGCAGGAATTCATATCCTCTGTCAATCATCCTGCCCAGATAACCCTCCCATGCTTCTGCGCGTTCTGCAAGCTCTGCCTCCCCGCCGCTTGTCTTATGATCCGAATTATGCTCTCTGAACATTGTAAATGCCATCTCCACTCCCTCTCCCCAACTATGATTGACAACCTTTACATCATTCAGAAGCATTCTTGCAATATCTACCATTGTCTGAATCTCAGATACTTCTATTCCGGTTTCATATCGATGCGAATAACCATATATCTCCCCCTCGCCTGACAGATCCGGATAGACACCGGCAATTCCAATACCATTATTACATGTTGCAGCGGCAATTCCGGTTACATGGGAGCCATGCTCCAATTCCACTTCAATCTCCTCATATAAGGATCCGTCCGAACTTTCGTCTTTCAGGTGAAACAATCTGAATATTGATTTTCCTACATCTTTTATATCATTTACTTCTGTTACTTTCCCACCTTTTCTTACAATGATATAATCCAGATCATCATGAAACTGAAAACCTCCATCCAGAATTCCGATATTGACCGGATCCTTCATATCATCCACATACTCCCAGACAGCATCTGCATGAACATTCAGGTACCCCCAACGATAATAAGGCTCTCCCCGCCATTCCTCTGCCTCTTGGCTAAGTATGGCGTCGCTCTCATATTCGGCAAAATAATTCACATATGCAGCCTCAATCTGTGGGAGCTCCGTCAATTCATCCGCGTATGCCTTCAGCTCTTCCAGGTTATACGCCTCATCGAATCTCCATTGACAGGTATCTGTAATACTGATAAATCCCACCAATTCAGCCTGATTCTCCCCCGCGATACTCTTTGCCTCTCTCTCGGATGTCCCCTCCGCCAACTGCACAATCAATTCATTGTCTGCATATGCACTTGGAGTAACTCTGTCTGTTCGAATATGTTCCGGTTCTGTTCTTGAAGTATAGACTACTTCTCCATCCTTCTCGTAACGGAATGTCTGCAGGGCCTCTTCTTTCGATTCCGGCACAAACAGCCCCATGGCTATCAGATACCCGGCGCAACCTGTTGAAATAACCACTATTGCAGCTTTTATCATATTCTTCCACATTCTGTCCCCGCCCTCCAATCTCGTTTGATTTATGCCATCCGTCATTTTTACTCTTCTTTTTTATTATACAGACCTCAGTAAGTGAACGATGTAAATGTCAAAATTCTTCATCCTCTTGCAAAAATTGGATATTCTACAGGCTTTTTCGTATGGGATAATATCTGATTCCAATCGCATAGGTAACTATGAATCCTCCCAATCAGAAATCCAGCATAATATCATAGCATACTATGTATATTTTAGTGTTTTAGATATAATTCAGCTGTTCTATTAACACAAAAAGAACGATGTCCGACAGCTTTTCGCTCATTCGGACATCGTTCCATCGACATTCATTTACATTAATTTTCTGAACAGATCTTTCAGGTCTTCTATACTCGCATCTTTTGGATTTCCTGGTGCACAGGCATCCGCATGCGCAGATTCTGCAAGAAACTGCAGATCCTCTTCCTTCAATGCATCCAGCTTCACAGGAATTCCAACATCTACAGAGAGCTGTCTCACAGCATCCACTGCAGCTTTTCTGTATTCTTCCACAGACATGTCATCCACGCCTTTCACACCCATTGCTTTTGCAATTTCTTTATACTTTTCTCCGGTACATTCTGCATTGTATTCCATAACGATTGGAAGCATCATTGCACATGCAACCCCATGTGGTGTATCATACACGGCTCCCAGTGTATGCGCCATAGAATGTGCAATTCCAAGACCTACGTTAGAAAATCCCATACCTGCAATATACTGTCCGAGTGCCATTCCCTCACGGCCATCTTTCTCATTTGCAACAGCCCCTCTCAAAGATCTTGAAATAATCTCAATGGCCTTGAGGTGGAACATATCTGTCATTTCCCATGCACCTTTTGTTGTATACCCTTCGATTGCGTGTGTCAGGGCGTCCATGCCGGTAGATGCAGTCAATCCCTTTGGCATGGAGGACATCATATCCGGATCTACCACTGCAATGATCGGCATATCATGCGGGTCTACACATACGAATTTTCTCTTTCTCTCAACATCAGTGATGACATAGTTGATCGTAACTTCTGCTGCAGTTCCGGCTGTTGTAGGTACAGCGATGATCGGAACGCATGGCTGTGTCGTTGGTGCAACTCCCTCCAGACTTCTTACATCCTCAAATTCCGGATTTGCAATGATGATTCCGATTGCCTTTGCTGTATCCATGGAAGATCCGCCGCCAATCGCGACAATATAATCTGCTTCGGATTTTTTGAATTCTTCCACACCATGCTGCACATTCTGAATGGTCGGATTGGCTTTGATATCTGAATATACCGCATATTCAAGTCCTGCTTTTTCCAATACTTCTGTAACCTTTGTTGTTACTTCAAATTTAATCAGATCCGGATCAGAACATACAAACGCCTTTTTGAATCCTCTTGCTTTTGCCTCTGTTGCAATCTCCTGGATCGCACCGGTTCCATGGTAGGAAGTCTGGTTTAACATGATTCTGTTTGCCATAACTATCAATCTCCTTTTCTTTTTCATTCCTGTTGTTTCATGTCTTTATTTTAACAATCTCTTCTCTGAAATAAAAGTTACAAAAAGACCAATCTGTCACTTTACGTGAAAGACTGGCCTTTCCTTTATATTTTTTTTATAAAATTATACTAGATGGATCTCCTGAAATGCCTTCATCAGTTCCAATGGCATGGCATCCACCAGATTCTTCGCCATTTCTTCCGGCGTCTGCTTCATATTCCCAAGCAACCACCGAACCGTCATATAAACCGATCCCTGACAATACATTTCCAACAGAAATTTTAGATGTTCCGGAACTGGCTTTTTTGTCTTTTCTTCGATCCGCTTCGTATAGAATCTCAGAATCAGTTGAAAATCATGATCTTTCAGACAATTTTGCTCATCCGTTCGAAAAGCCGCTTTAAAAAACAGCTTTTCCTCTTCTATGTAATGAAACTTATTCACAAGCCCTTCATATACCGTCTCTCCTTCTCCCATATGCCGAAAGGACTCCAGCAGGATCCGGTCAAAATACCAGTTGATCAGATCATATTTATCCTGAAAATTCCGATAAAATGTCTGCCGTGTCGTACCACACTCCGCAACGATTTCCTTCACTGTGATCTTCTCCACTGACATCTTTCTCATACAGACCTTCATTGCATCCGCAAGACGGTACTTCATTTTATCATGCCTGTTTTCTTCCGTGACCATCCAAAACTACCTCTGGCAAACCATTCTCCGCCTTCTTACCATGTACGGGAGCTTAATTCCTTAAACTGAGCAACAGTTGATACATGAGAATTCAGACCACCGTCTACTGTCACAACCTGTCCTGTGAAATACTCGCTCTCGTCAGATGCAAGATATACGCACATATGTCCGATATCTTCCGGGCATCCATAACGATTTACACAGATATTACTTGTGAAAATGTCTTTCAGTGCCTGTGGAACATTTGCCTCATTCTGTGGTGTAACGATCAGACCCGGACGAACGCAGTTGCAGCGGATGTTCTGTTTTCCATACTGAAGAGCTGTATATTTTGTCAGCATGTCAACACCTGCTTTTGCACATGCATAAGCGGTAGATCCAAGGTCACCGCCGCAGGAAGCCATAGATCCGATATTGATGATGGATCCACCCTTTTCATTTTTCTGCATATATGGAATTACGCTCTTCACTGCATAGAATGTACCACGCATATCACTCTCAAAGATTGCATCCCACATTTCCAGTGTAAGTTCATCTACACGTCCGTCTTTCAGAGCTACGTTTGCAGCATTATTTACCAGAATATCGATTTTTCCATATTTCTCTACAGTATCAGCAATCAGCTTCTCTGTTGTAGCAACATCTGTGATATCCATAAAGTGATAAGAAGCTTCTCCGCCTGCTGCCACGATCTCATCAACAACAGCCTGTCCTTTTGCTTCTCTACGTCCGCATATTACTACCTTTGCACCTTCTGCAGCAAATAATTTTGCAATTCCGATTCCAATTCCGCTCGTAGAACCTGTAACAATTGCAACTTTTCCTTTTAATCTGTCCATAAAAAATCCCTCCTAATTCTTACATTTCACATAATAGTAAAACGCATTTTTTTAACATTATTATAATAATATACCTTTTATTGTAACAAATCAACACACAATCACACAAAACACATTTATTTTATCCAACACTTTTTCCAAATTCCCACCCGTTTTTTCTGGTATTTTCGTTAATATCCACACTGATAATCCACCAGATTCCTAAGTATCTCTCCGTCTCTAAAACGTGTCAGATTCTCAAGACTCAGCTCCCAGATTGCCTCTTCGGCACCATTATGGTGTCCAAAACCAATCCCTGCAACGTGAGGCGTTATGATTACATTCCGAAAGTTCCACAGCGGATGTGTCTCCGGCAGTGGTTCCGGATCTGTCACATCCAGACCAACTCCGAAAAAATGATCCTGTTCCAGGAGTTCAACCAGACTGTCTGTATCAAGCAGACTGCCACGTCCCACATTAATCAAAATTGCATCCTTCTTTGTCATTTTCAGGAGGCATGCATCCAACAAATGTATCGTCTCCGATGTCTCCGGAAGGCATCCACAGATAAAATCAGCTTTTTTTATTGCCTGATCCAGCCGGTCTTCCATAATCATACTCGTATATGGAGCTTCCGCCGACCGTACATGCCGACAGAACCCCGTTACCTCCATCCCAAACGCTGCTGCCCTCTCTGCCACTGCAGTTCCGATATCTCCGGCTCCAAGGATCAGTGCCTTTTTTCCCTGAATTCTCCACTCTGCTCCACAGTCCTTCCAACATCCGGTCTTTGCATGATGTATATACTCCGGAATTCGCCTTGCCAGAGACAAAAGAAGCCCCATAACATGCTCGGCAATCACCGCTCCATACACCCCGGAAGCATTGGTAAGCGCAATATGCTTCAGATAATCCTGCTTCATGTACGGACCTACTCCTGCCCAGGAGATCTGTATCCATCGAAGATTGGGGCACTCTCGAAGCCACTTCGGATTAACATCCCCCAATATCACTTCTGCATCAAAGCCATACTCCATAAATTGTTCTTTCGAACAGTCTCCCGTAAGATATACTACCTGCCATCGACCGTGACATATCTGCTCTATCCGTTCCTGATATTTTTCAGCACCACAAAACATGATAATAATTTTTTTCATCGTTTTACTTTCCTTTTTGCATTCTCATTCATATACAATAAGTATAGCATAGTTTTCATACAATTCAAAAAGGGGAAAATAGTCTCATTTCCATAACAATCATTGCATAGACTAATGACACAATCATCACAACGAAAGTACATACAAAAATCATCCTCCAGCTGAACAAATCGACCAGTATCCCTGCCAGAGTAGGTGCTATAACAGGCGCTGCACCTGCGGAAAGCCCATACCATCCCATAATTGTTCCTCGTTTTTCCACTGGATATATACTCAACAGTATTACCTGTCCCATTGCCGATGTGATTCCATTACTGCATGCCTGCAGGATCCGTCCTGTTAACAATACCAGAAAATTGGGAGCAAACATACAGACTCCAGTTCCCACCGCAAAGATCACGATCGTTACAATATACAGCCTTCTTGTCGGAATTCGTGTAACAAGATAAGCCGTCAGCGGCATCATCGTTGCCATCACAAGAGAATATGCACTGGTCAGCCATTGCCCTGTCGTAACACTGATTCCAAAATCCGCTATGATCGGAGGCAGCGCTGTTGTCAAAGCAGTCTGCAGCAGCGAAGTTGCAATGCAGGTAATAATAATGTTTACAAATATAAGCGTACGTTTTTTTATCTGTCAATCCATTTACTTCTGGCATAAAATCATTCCCTTTCTCGCCATTATCCAAACAATTGTTGACATAAAAAATAAGTTGCGTTATAACAATATCATATGAAAAAACAGAATTCAATCAACAATATCCCGCCAAATGTTGAGATAATAAAATGAGGTTTCCATGAACAGAAAAAATAATAAGCGTTCGCTTAACTCGCAGGAATCTATTGAAAAAGCATATATTGAATCGCTGGATATGTACGAGACAGAAAAGATTACCGTTCAGTCTATCTGTCGGCTTGCCAATGTAAACAGAACTACCTTCTATGCACATTATATGGATGTACTTGATCTGCAAAAAAAGATTGAAGAAAAGTTATCCCGGGAAATCGAAAAGATATTTGAAGAAGCACTGATTGACAATACAAAAATGGATCTTGCTTTCTTTGAAATGTTTCGCTTTATAAAAGAACACCATGTCTTTTATCAACTATTTCTGAGATACCATAATCTGTCCATCCTGAAGACTATCTTAAGCAGCGCAGACACTGCAGAGGAACAGATCAGTCACTCTAATTATCATGTTTCCTTCTTTACTGCAGGCGTCAGCGAGATGGCGCGCATCTGGCTGAATAATGACTGTAGGGAAAGCCCGGAAGAACTGGCACAGATAATTTATGAGGAATATTGCCGGGTATAGCATTTACGACTAACATCTAAAGACAAAAACTATCACAGGAGATTCTTATGAAAAAATCAATCCAAACTTGTATCTGTTTTATCAAAAAAGAAACGGTACTGTGCATCGCCGCTTTTCTGGCTCTGTGTTCCGCTTTCTTCGTTCCCCCGTCTCTCCATTATCTGGAATATCTGGATCTTCGGGTCTTGTCACTTTTGTTCTGTCTGATGCTGGTGGTTGCCGGCCTGCAGAGTATCGGTGTCTTTCAGATGCTTGGAACAACACTTCTATCCGGAACAAAAAATACCCGCCAGCTCGTGTTATTGCTGACAGGTCTTTGCTTTTTTTCCAGTATGCTCATCACCAACGATGTATCTCTGATTACGTTTGTTCCGTTTGCAATCATGATTCTTCATATGGCCGATCAGGATAGACTTCTGATTCCGGTCATCGTGCTACAGACCATTGCAGCAAACCTGGGAAGCATGTTTACTCCCGTCGGGAATCCACAGAATCTGTATCTGTATTCTGCTTTTTCCATCCCGATTGCAGACTTTTTACTGGCTATGCTGCCTCTTACCCTGTTATCTTTGGTTCTTCTGGCTGCAGCTGTTTTCCTGCTTCCAAATGAGGAACTCTCTCTTCAGACACTTTCTATCTCGCAGGTACAGATCTCCGGGAAAAAACTGTCAGTCTATCTGATCCTTTTTCTGATCTGTCTTGCATGTGTCATACATCTGATTACATTTCCGTGGATGATACTGATCGTCACGATCTGCATCTTTTTCGTTGACCGTTCTCTCTTTAAAGATGCAGACTATTTTCTGTTACTGACTTTTGTCTGCTTCTTTTTATTCATCGGAAATATGGAACGGATTCCGGCCATTGCCACGCTGCTGCGTGACCTGATCCGGCACAGAGAATTGTTCCTCGGGATTCTGGCAAGTCAGTGTATCAGCAATGTACCCGCATCCATTCTTCTGTCAGGGTTTACCGATCAGGCGATTCCATTGTTATACGGTGTCAATATCGGAGGGCTTGGAACTTTGATTGCTTCTCTGGCAAGCCTGATCTCCTACCGTTATTATGTCAATCTGAAGGATGCCAAAAAGGGAAAGTATTTCTGGACCTTCACCTTTTATAATCTGGTATTCCTGCTTCTGATCGGATTCGCAGGTTATCTGCTCTTAAAAATACAATAAAGGATCCGAAAAGGCCATGTAATAACAGCCGACTGGAATCACTCCTTATGGCTGTTACTACATCGCCTTCTCCTCACTCGAATCACTACTTAAAATTAATATAGTCTGAATCCAGCAGAAGTTCTTCCTGACGGAAGCTTTCCTTTGCTGCTTTTTCGAATTCATCCGGCGCATATTCTTCCATTGATACGGAAATATCACTTTCTTTCCATACTCCGGATTCCTCAGCCAGTGTTTTTCTCAAAGCCTTTGCAAGCTTCTCTTTTAATTCTTCGCTTTTACCAGGATATAATTTTACACCGATATGTGGCATATCCATTCCCTCCTTTTTCTTTTCTAAATACTTATTCTACAGATTCTTTCTGTCTCTGTACAGTCTTTTTCACGAAGTTTTTCATTTGCCTTCTCAACATTAAGTCTGAAAAGAATCAATGTGATAAGAAGGTTAAATATCATCGGAAGCCACAGATACATTACATGAAGCATATTCATACAGGACGCTGGCTGAACGTCTGCATTCGAAATATATCCACTTGCTGCTAATAACCAGCCTGCAATTGCCGTACCAATACCGCCACCTACTTTTGTTCCGAATGAAGTGCAGGAATACATGGTTCCATCTACACGTTTTCCGGTTGTTAATCTGGTGTATTCGGAAGTGGTCGCAATAAGTGCATTCATATCACCCTGCAATGGACTCATTCCCAATGCTGCAATTGATGTAAATACAAACATAAGCGGAATATTACCCATATAAGCAGCAACAAGAACACCAAAACGGCCAATGGTACCAACCATATATCCGCTTATATTTAATTTATACATGCCTTTAAAATACGCTACAAGTGAAGGAGTAATCAGAAGACCTAAAATCATCGGAATGTTGATTGCCCAGGCAAACTTTCCATAAATTGCCTCATCCTTCAAAACGTATTTCATGAAATAAATTCCCATACCAAGTGTTGCAGAATAAAGCTGCATCAGCAGATATGCACCACAAATCATAAGGAAATACTTATTATGTACCAGAATCTTAAATGCATCAATGAGGTTATATTTTTCTTCCGGCTGTCCATGATTCTGACCGTCCCCCTCTGAAAGTTCTTCCTCTGATAGTTCTTTTACAGAAAAGACAGAAAGTGTATTGGAAATAACACCGATTATCGTATAAACAATAGCTACTGTTCTCCAGGCAGCTGCACCGCCGCCAAGTTTTGCAACAAATCCGACAGTGACTGCCTGAATAAGCATACTGGTACCAAATGCAAACATAAAACGAATCGATCCCATCTGCACACGCTCATGGTTATTCTTTGTAATCAGCGCAGTAAGTGCAGAATATGCAATATTATTGGCTGTGTAGAATCCTGCATTCAGTACAGTATAAGCAATAAAGAACCAGGCATATTTTGCAAAGTCACTCAGATCTGCCGGAATACAGAAGATTGCAATCAGGCAAACTGCACATCCCAAATATCCATACAACATCCATGGTCTGGCTTTCCCCATTTTACTGTGAGTTTTATCAATCATAGCACCAAAGAACACATCACTAACACCATCAAAAAACTTTGAAACCGCTATCAATGTTCCCACAATACCAGCATTCAGTCCTACGGTATCAGTAAGGAAGATCATTACAAATGATGCAAGCAGCGCATATACCACGTTACCAGCGATATCGCCGGAACCATATCCGATCTTATTGACCAATGTTAAATATTTCTTTTCATTCATTTTATCTCTTCCCCTTCTTGTTTATTTTCTAAAATAAGAGCCATTCTATATGTAAATCTTTCTTCATCCAGTCTGTATTTTTCCTGCAGTCTCGGTCCACAACTGTTGGAACCAATACCGTTCTGGCGAAAATCCAGATTTAACACCGTATGACCGGATGGAACTAATTCATAATTATGTTTTTTCTCAGTTAATTCTTCCTGTGTATATTCAGATGCATTAAATGAGAATTTATCATGATTAAATGCTTTCAGAACAACTCCATTTCCTTCAAGCATCACGTAATCACAGTCTGCATGGCTTCCATTTTCCTGCGGTTTAATATAATCTTCATGCAATTCCGAAACACTCTGGCAGTACATGCCATGGCTGGAGGCTCTTCGTTTATCTTCATAACTCTCTTCAGGGCCTAAACCAAAATATGTAACCCGTTTTATCCCGGCCGGAAGGAACATGCGAAGACCATATCTTGGAAGTTCCGGAAACTCAGCGCTCTTAGATACATCCATCTTAACGGAAATCATTCCCGAATTATCAATTGTCCATACTGCATCAATACTCAGTATTCTCTGAACCGTTACAGCTCCAACAGACATTGTTGTATGAATGGTTACCGCTTCTGCATCCTGCGAATATTCTGTTGCGTAAGCTCTGGCAGCCGCTCTGTCATACATTGCTTTCATCCACTCAATCTTAATGTACATATCATTATCTGTAGGTGCCCGCCAGATATTAACTTCCATCGGTTTTTCAAGGATCTCTTTTCCCGCAACAGACAACTGTTCAAAAACGCCTTTTAATTTGCTGTAAACATAATTAAAAGAAGATCCCTCTACAATTATGTATCTTGCCGTTTCTGAAACCTTCACTCCCGGAAGTTTCTTTTTACTTTCTTCCGCCTGTTTTTCCCAGTTAAGACTGATCTGATTTCTGGGATCAGCATTTGTAAGACTGATTTCATCGAATCCCAATGGATGTCCTGTTTCTCTAAAGCTGTCTCCGACTTTCAGTGTATAATAAACTTTTAAGTATACACGTCCTGCTTCAGGAACTGTAACCGGAATCTCTATTTCAGAAATCTGATATGGTGCTGTATGCGGTACTTCATCCAGTATTCCTTCTGCGATCACAGTACCATCCACATGAAGCTCATATGCAATATCAATATAGTCTTTCAAATCAACAAAATTCATTACATTCTTAATCTGAGCTTTTCCGGTCTCCTGATCATAGCCAACGATTCTTGCCGGTCTATGCACATTCTTGAATTCAAGTAGTCCCATATGAGGTGTTCGATCCGGATATACAAGACCATCCATACAGAAATTGCCATCATGTGGGTATTCCTTATGATCTCCGCCATAATAATGAATTTCTTTTCCAGATTCCGTTTTCCCTTTATAGACTGTATGGTCACACCATTCCCATACGAAGCCACCGCACACGCAGTCGTATTTATCTATCAGCTGGAAATAATCTTCATAATCACCAGCTCCATTTCCCATAGAGTGACAATACTCTACCATTAAGAACGGTTTATCCGGATTGGAATTGGCATAGGCAATCACATCATCGAAAGCCGGATACATACGACTATATAAATCAATATATGAATAATCGTATTTACGACGGAAACCTTTATAATACGCACTCTCGTAATGTGTTAATCTGCCGGGGTCATATTTCTTTGTCCATTCAAGAGACTTTTCAAATGTGCATCCATATCCGCATTCATTGCCCATTGACCAGATAACAATACAAGGGCGATTCTTGTCACGTTTTACAAGTTTCTGTGTTCTATCCAATGTTGCTTCATCAAATTCAGGATTATCCGATATTATTTCATTCCATCTTCCTGCACGTTCAGCATCCGTATCGTTTTTGTAATACAGCATCCATGGGCCATGACTTTCGTTATCTGCTTCATTGATAACAAAGAAGCCATATTTGTCACACATCTGATAAAACATAGGAGCATTTGGATAATGACTTGAACGTATCGCATTAAAGTTATACTGTTTCATCATTTCCATATCCTTTTTCATCTGATCTACACTAATGGAAAAACCCGTAACAGGATCAGAATCATGTCGATTTACACCCCGGAATTTAACAGGAGATCCGTTCACGTAAACAACATTTCCTTCCACATGTATTTCACGGATTCCAACATGTTCAACAATAACTTCATTCTCTGTTTCAAGAACCAAAGTATAAAGATATGGCTGCTCACTATTCCATAGAACAGGATCGGATACATGCAGAGTAACCGTTTTCTCATATATCTGTTCTTCCAGCTTATTTCCATCTGCGTCAGATAATGTTGCCTTAACCGGAATCGTTTCATCAAGATAATCTGTCTCAATTTCAATAGCTGCTTTTTCGGCATCAAATGAAGTATGAATGTAATAATCGTAGATACACTGCTCTGGTCTCTTCATAAGATATACATCTCTGAATATTCCACTCATTCTGAATTTATCCTGATCTTCAAGATAACTTCCATCACACCACTTCAGTACCAGAACGGCAAGTGTGTTTTCACCTTCTTTGATTACAGAAGTTATATCAAACTCCGCAAGCGCATGTGACACCTGGCTATATCCGATATATTCTCCGTTTAACCAAACGTAGAAACATGAGTCTACTCCCTCAAATTCAAGGAATGCTTTTGGTGCCTTCTGATCTTTCTGATAAGTAAACTTATGAATATAGGCTGCACATGGATTTTCCTGTGGAACGTATGGTGGATCTACAGGAAATGGATAGCGGATATTTGCATATTGATGGATATCATATCCATAATTCTGCCAGACACCCGGAACTGCAACCTCCTCGTAATCATTGACATCATGCCCCACATTAAAAAATGGAACTTCCAGATCATATATACTGCTATAATACTTAAATTTCCAGTTTCCGTTGAGCATCTGTAAGCGATCAGATTTGTCTCTTGTTTCGATAAGACAGTCCATTCTGATCGAAGCTGGAATGTAGTAACAACGGTCCGGCATTGTATTTTCATGCAGAATATGAAGATCTTCATAATAGCGTGGTACAATCATTCTTCCTTCCTCCTTTATACACTTTTTATGAATATGTTCTTTTAAACCCTCACCGTTTCCGATTAATAAAAAAATAAACCATCCATCCAATAACACCGGACCAAATCAAGAATGTTCCAATACTATCGGATTGATGGTTTTACAAACCCTCTCTCTGTATACAAAATACTGTTTTCACCAATCGTTTAAATATTGTGATAACCTGTGGTATGTAATCCGATCACGAACGATAGTACATCACAACCAGCAGCCGATTGTCAGATTGCACAAAAAATCGGATTATTTTTTCTTTAATTGCAACAATTTTACCACAGATGACACTTTCTATGTTTTCAAATTTCATATCATTTATTTGCGAATTCAATCATTTATTCCAACCATCCTTTTAGCGCAGTAATATTG
>NZ_JAFBIZ010000321.1 GCF_021531995.1 Faecalicatena contorta | reverse complement strand
TGTATCAGTCTTTCTTTTGTTAGTGCTCTCTGAACCACACCATTTCCCGCCATTCGCCAATAAGCCTTACGACTGTAGGCTGCTTCGCATGCTGCCCATTCCGGCAGTCCGAGTCCCAGCAGCTTTCTGTGTTTTCTGCACTCATGTGCTCGTTCCTCCTTTCCGGGTCGTACTAAAGACTCCTCTTGATTCAGTCCTTCGTCCTTTGCACTGTTCGCACTCCGGCTTACTATGACCTCTGCTG
>NZ_JAFBIZ010000032.1 GCF_021531995.1 Faecalicatena contorta | reverse complement strand
GTATAATATAATACAATTATTCAGAAAAATGCTACGACAAGGAGGAGTACATAAGTTCCGGAAGCAAAGAGAGAAGATGTGTGGTGAGAATCTTCGTGAAAGACTTGTGGAAGTAGCCTTCGAGCAGTGAACCGAAAGATATGATATTGTCATATACGAGTAGACTTCAACGCAGTCCCGGCGTTAAAGGGGAGCAGTATCGGAGAGAAAGCAGAAGACGATATTTCCTGTACTGGCAGAGAGCAGAGAAGCATTTCTCTGAAGTTAGGTGGTAACACGGATGAAAGATTCGCCCTAAGCGTTCAGCTTAGGGTTTTTTTTCGCAGATATCCGTAAATGATAAGGGAAACACCTTTTGTATGGAGGAGGTATGTAAGATGAGAAAAATCAGTGGAAACAAGTTGTTGGTGAAAGCGCTGAGAGAGGAAGGCGTGGATACAATATTCGGATATCCGGGTGCATGTACGATTGATATCAGTGATGAATTGTATAAACAGGATTACACGAAGGTGATCCTGCCCAGACAGGAAGTGGCGCTGGTGCATGAAGCGGATGCGTATGCACGTTCTACGGGGAAGGTGGGGGTCTGCCTGGTAACCAGCGGGCCGGGAGCAACAAACCTGGTAACAGGACTTGCGACTGCGTACTATGACAGTGTTCCTCTGGTATGTTTTACGGGACAGGTTGCAAGACATCTGATCGGAAATGATGCATTTCAGGAAGTTGATATCGTTGGAATTACAAGAAGCATTACCAAATATGGAATCACAGTCAGAAACAGAGAAGATCTGGGGCGAATCGTGAAAGAAGCATTTTATATTGCGAGAACGGGACGCCCGGGCCCGGTGCTGGTCGATCTTCCGAAGGATGTTATGGCTGAACTTGGAGATGCTGAATACCCGCAGGAAGTCAATATCCGGGGGTATAAACCGAATACGCGGGTTCATATCGGGCAGTTGAAGCGTGCGATCAAAATGCTTTCCAAAGCCGAAAGACCATTGTTTCTTGCAGGCGGAGGCGTTAATATTGCACATGCGAACCGGGAGTTTACAGAACTGGTGGAAAAGACGAATGTGCCGGTTGTAACGACGGTCATGGGAAGAGGTGCAATTCCGACGAATCATCCACTGTATGTGGGAAATCTTGGTATGCACGGTGCATACGCATGCAATATGGCGGTCAATGAATGTGATCTTCTGTTCTCAATCGGCACCAGATTTAATGACCGTATTACTGGAAAACTACATTCATTTGCACCACATGCGCAGATTGTACATATAGATATCGACACAGCGGCCATTTCGAAAAATGTGCAGGTAGATGTCCCGATTGTTGCAGATGCAAAAGAGGCGATTACAAAAATGCTGGAATATGTGACGGAATGTGATACGAAAAAATGGCTGGATGAAGTAGGCGAATGGAAGATGGAACATCCGCTTGTCATGAAAAAGAAACCAATTATGACGCCGCAGGATATTATTGAGACGATCAACCGCGTATTTGATGAGGCAATCATTGTAACGGATGTAGGACAGCATCAGATGTTCACGGCACAGTTTATTGAGATTACAGAAAAGAAAAAACTTCTTATGTCCGGCGGACTGGGTACCATGGGCTATGGTCTTCCAGGAGCCATCGGAGCAAAGATTGGAAATCCGGACGTACCGGTCATTTCAATCTCGGGAGATGGCGGTATGCAGATGAACAGTCAGGAGCTGGCAACAGCTGTACTTGAAGAACTTCCGATTATCAATTGTGTCTTTAATAACAATAATCTTGGAATGGTTCGTCAGTGGCAGAAGCTGTTTTACGGAAAACGTTATTCCATGACCTGTCTGCGTTCCGGAGCGGCATGCAGAGGCAGATGCGGAGAAGTAGAATGTCCGCCGTATACGCCGAACTTTATGAAACTGGCGGAAAGTTACGGCGCGAAGGGAATTCATGTAACAAAGAAGGAAGAGATCGAACCGGCATTCCGTGAAGCCATGAAGAGCAAAAAAACACCATATGTTATAGAGTTTGATATCGATCCTGAGGATCTGGTATATCCAATGATTCAGCCGGGCGGAACACTGGAAGATATGATCCTGGATTGTTAAGCAAGAGAAGATATGAAAGGGGCAGATAGATATGAGCAACAATAATATGAAGAAACGCTGGATCTCCCTGTATGTGGAGAACCAGGTGGGTGTTCTCTCCAAGATATCCGGACTCTTTTCCGGAAAGTCCTATAACCTGGACAGCCTTACGGTTGGAACGACAGAAGATCCTACCATATCCAGAATGACGATTGCAACAGTCAGCGACGATGAAACATTTGAACAGATCAAGAAACAGCTGAATCGTCTGGTTGAAGTGATTAAAGTCATAGATTTTACTGATGTATTTGTCCGTATGAAAGAGATTCTGTACGTGAAAGTACGTAAATGTACACCGGAGGATAAGGTGGAGTGCTTCCAGATTGCAGAGACGTTTAAAGCAAAAGTCATTGACTATGGAAAAGACAGTCTGCTTCTGGAGTTTGTACAGACCGCGACAAAAAATGATGCGGTAATCAAGCTGATGAAGGAAGAGTTCAAGAGTATAGAGGTGGTCAGAGGCGGAAGTGTCGGGATTGAATCTATCAGTATGATGGAACGGTAATCTGGATCTAAGCTCATTCATGCAAGCATGATCGCTTATCTTATGGAAAAGCTGAATGGTAATCGTTCAGCGAGCGCCATTCGCAAAACGCTCCTTTGGAGCTTCACCGCTGCATGCGCAGCTGCTTTTGCTCATAAGAGGGCGCTCCGCTCATATTCCATAATCTAAGCTCATTCATGCAAGCATGATCGCTTATCTTATGGAATATGGCTGAACTATTATATAAAAAACAGAGTGCGCTCTTGAATTTTGAAAAGTAACGTATTATAATAAACGCAGAAAATAAATCAGTTGTTAAAAGGACGGAGGAATATACAATGGAAAAGAAAAATATTGACTGGTCAAATCTTGGCTTTGGCTATATGCAGACAGATAAGAGATTCGTTTCCAATTATAAGAATGGAGCATGGGACGAAGGAACCCTTACCTCCGATGCAAATGTAGTAATTAATGAATGTGCAGGTGTATTGCAGTATGCGCAGACATGTTTTGAAGGTATGAAGGCATATACGACAGAGGACGGGCATATCGTAACATTTCGTCCGGATCTGAATGCAAAAAGAATGGCTGATTCAGCTGCACGGCTTGAAATGCCGGTATATCCGGAGGATAAATTCGTTGAAGCGGTAAAACAGGTGGTAGCTGCCAATGCGGCATATGTTCCGCCATATGGATCAGGAGCAACGTTGTATGTAAGACCGTATATGTTTGGTTCCAGTTCTGTTATTGGTGTAAAACCGGCAGAGGAGTATCAGTTCCGTGTATTTACAACACCGGTTGGTCCGTACTTCAAGGGCGGCGCTAAGCCGATCACGATTAAAGTATCTGACTTTGACCGTGCTGCACCGCATGGAACAGGACATGTTAAGGCCGGACTGAACTATGCAATGAGTCTTCACGCAATTGTAACTGCGCATGCAGAAGGATATGATGAGAATATGTATCTGGACGCTGCTACGAGAACAAAAGTTGAGGAGACAGGCGGAGCCAACTTCCTGTTTGTTACAAAAGATAACAAGGTGGTAACTCCGAAATCCTCTACCATTCTTCCATCCATTACAAGACGTTCACTGATGTATGTTGCCGAACATTATCTTGGAATGGAAGTAGAAGAAAGAGAAGTACACATTGAAGAATTAAAGGATTTTGCAGAATGCGGACTTTGTGGAACAGCAGCTGTTATCTCTCCTGTAGGAAAGATCGTAGATCATGGAAAAGAAATCTGTTTCCCAAGCGGAATGGAAGAGATGGGACCTGTGACGAAGAAACTGTATGATACACTGACCGGAATCCAGATGGGACGCATCGAGGCTCCGGAAGGATGGATCTGCAAGATCTGCTAACCAGAGACTGCGGTGACGGAGATTTTCGTCTGCACCGTCTGAAAATGTATAATTTAGAAGGAAGAGTCGCTCTATAGCTGATTATTCAGTTGTAGAGCGAGACTTCCTTTTTTTGATGGTAATTTTCTGGGAGTTTCCATCACAGAAAGGGACTTCGATTTTCTGATGGTAAATATTTCTGGGATGCACCTGGTGGATTTTGGATGTATGAATCAGAGGTTTGTTGTTTTTTAAATGGAAGTGTAACAAATAATGAATAAACAGTATAAAACAGTTGACAACAGTTATAAACTGTTATATACTGTTTATAACGAAGGAGGGGTAACATGAATGTGATTATCAATCATTCTTCCATGCAGCCGATCTACGAGCAGATCTGCGATCAGCTCAAAGAAAAGATCATGCACGGAGAATTGCAGGAGGACACGATGCTCCCGTCAGTTCGTACATTAGCTAAGGAACTCAAAGTCAGTGCACTGACTGTAAAAAAGGCATACGATGCTCTGGAAGAGGAGGGATTTGTGGTCACGGTTCACGGTAAAGGAAGCTTTGTGGCGTGCGCAAACCAGATGACGATGCTGGAGGAGAAGAAAAGAGAAGTAGAAGCTGATTTGGAGATGGCCATCCGAAAAGGCAGAAGCTGTGGAATGAGCAATCAGGAGATTGCAGAATTATTTCAGATTGTTTTGGAGGATTAGTGCGATGTTGAAATTGAAAAATGTCAGAAAACGCTATCGTGATTTTGAATTGAACTGTTCAATGGAAGTTCAAAAAGGATGTATAACCGGCCTGATCGGACCGAATGGCGCCGGAAAAAGTACTGCATTTAAGGCTGCGCTGAACCTGATCCGCGTGGATGAGGGAAGGATCATGATCTTGAATAAGCCGACGACGGAGCTGACAGCAAAGGACAGAGAAGCAATCGGTGTGGTCCTTGCGGATTCGGGCTTCAGCGGATACTTAAGCATTGCAGATCTGCTTCCGGTACTTCGGAGCATGTATTCACAGTTTGAAGAAGTATGGTTCCTGGAAAAATGCAAGGAATTTGACCTGCCGTTAAAGAAACAGATCAAAGAATTTTCAACCGGGATGAAGCGGAAACTTCAGGTGCTGGCAGCACTGTCTCATAATGCCAGACTGTTAATTCTGGATGAGCCGACTGCGGGAATGGACGTGATCGCGAGAGATGCGATTCTGAATCTTTTGCGGGAATATATGGAGCAGGAAGACCGTACCATATTGATCAGTTCTCATATTTCCAGCGATCTGGAAGGCTTTTGTGATGATCTGTACATGATAGATGGCGGCAATATCGTCCTGCACGAGGAGACAGATGTGCTTCTCAGCGACTATGGGGTATTGAAGGTGACTTCGCAGCAGTATGAAAAGCTGGATCGCTCTTATATATTGCGTCATAAAAAAGAAGAGTTCGGATACGCATGTCTGACGAATCAGAAGCAATTTTACAGCGAAAATTATCCGGATATTGCGATCGAAAGAGGAACAATTGATGAATTGATTATGATGATGATTCGAGGTGAAAAGTAATGAAGGGTTTATTGATTAAAGATTTTAAACTTTTGAAAAATCAGAAACAGTTTTTTATTGTGATCGGACTGATTACGCTTATGTTCATGGCTACCAATGACAATCCCTATTTTACCATTACTTATGCAACCATGATGTTTTCCATGTTTACTATGAGCACGATTTCTTATGATGAATATGATAATGGTGCGGCATACCTCTTTTCTCTGCCGATCAGCAGGAAAGGATATGTTGGTGAAAAGTATGTATTTGGCGTACTGACGTCGCTTCTTGCCTGGCTGATAGTTACGGTTCTGAACTTCGTATTTGTCATAGTCCGTAAGCTGGAAATAGAACCGCAGGAACTGGGAGTAGTCAGTGTTGTCGCACTGGTAGTGGCAGGTATGGTTCTTGCAATCAGTATTCCGCTTCAGTTAAAATTTGGTGCGGAAAAGAGCAGAATGGCATTTTTTGCAGTGTTTGCTCTGGCTTTTGTGGTAGCGTTTATCTTTGTTAAGGTTATGGAAAGGACGTCCGTCAATTTTACCGCAATTTTGGAAAAACTGGACCAGGCAAGCTTCGGTAGTATGACTGCCATATTACTGCTGATAGGGGCAGTGATGCTTGGCATATCTGCACTGATCTCGATGAGAGTTATGGATCGGAAGGAGTTTTAATATCGGGGCGCCACATGTTGCATGTCGATTGCATTTTTCTTGCGTATCATTGGAAATACTGCTATAATACACACGAATATGCAAATGGATTTTCAGGATAAGACAGGAGAAAACAGACATGAATGATTTGGAGATGTACAGAGAACAGCTGGCATTGTGTGATGATAAGATTATTGATGCCCTGGCAGAACGCAATGCAATTGTTGAGAAGATCATGGCATATAAAGAAGAATATGGCATGGCAATTCTGCAGCCCCAGCAGGAGAAGAAGCAGAAAAACAGACTGGAAGAGAAACTGGCGGATAATAAATATAAAGAAGAAATTTTTGATGTATTTCGCTGCATTTTACGTAATAGTAAAAGAATACAGGCGAGAAAACTGTTTGATTATAATATTGTACTGATCGGATTCATGGGAGCGGGAAAGAGTACGATATCCGATTACCTGAGTACGATGTTTGATATGGAGATCGTTGAGATGGATCAGGTGATCGCAGAACGGGAAGAGATGAGTATTCCGGATATTTTTTCTACTTACGGGGAAGAATACTTCCGGGATCTTGAAACGAATCTCCTGATTGAGATGCAGGATAGAAAGAATACGGTGATCTCCTGTGGAGGAGGAGCAGCACTTCGGGAACGCAATGTGGAAGAGATGAAGAAAAACGGAAGAGTTGTTCTTCTTACTGCAAGCCCGGAGGTTGTATATGAGCGTGTCAAAGACAGTAATGACCGACCGGTGCTTAATGGAAGAAAGAATGTAGAGGGAATTGCTGAGCTGATGGAGCAGCGCCGTGAAAAGTATGAAGCGGCGGCAGATATTGTAATTAACACAGATCACAAGACAGTTCTTCAGGTATGTGAAGAACTGGTTCAGAGTTTGCAGGAGATAGAAGAATAGGATGTTTGATTGTTTTTTTCCGGATAAATATGTGGCATCTACGTATGTTATTGATTTTGAAAAAATGTATGAAAACGGTGTTCGCGGATTGATTTTTGATATCGACAATACGTTGGTTCCGCATGGAGCACCGGCAGATCACAGGGCGATCGCGCTGTTTGAAAGGCTGAAAGCACTCGGGTATCGATGCTGTCTGATTTCCAATAATCAGAAACCAAGGGTTGAGATGTTTAACAAAGATGTTCAGGTGGATTATGTGTATGATGCACACAAGCCTTCCACGAAGAATTATATCAGGGCAATGGAGATCATGGGGACAAACAGAGATACAACGGTCTTTATCGGAGATCAGCTGTTTACAGATGTCTGGGGAGCAAAACGTGCCGGAATTCCGAATATTCTGGTAAAGCCGATCCATCCAAAAGAAGAGATTCAGATTGTTTTGAAGAGATATCTGGAAAAAATTGTATTGCACTTCTATAAGAAGAACCTGAAGCGTGAAAAAAAGGTTGAAAAAAGCCGTAATCTATTATAGAATTAATAGAGCAATAGAACGTTAAGTGCTATTCGGGCACGACTAAGGAGGATTATACTAATGGCAAAGTTTGAATGGAAGACAAACATCACAGTAGAAATCGAAGGGAATGTATATCAGGTAATTGATTTCCAGCATGTTAAGCCAGGAAAAGGCGCTGCTTTCGTACGTGTAAAGATGAGAGATATCATCAAGGGCGGTGTAATTGAAAGAACTTTCAATCCGGATGAGCAGATTACAACTGCACACATTGACAGAAAGAACATGCAGTATCTGTATAATGACGGATCTCTGTATTACTTTATGGACAACGAGACCTATGATCAGATCCCGGTTGGAGAAGAGACAGTTGGCGATTCTCTGAAGTTTGTAAAAGAGAATGAAAATGTAACAGTTGCTTCTTATCAGGGCAATGTATTTGCAATTGAGCCGCCGCTCAGCGTGGAACTCGTAATCACAGAGGCAGAGCCTGGAGTAAAGGGGAATACAGCTACAGGTGCAACCAAGCCGGCAATCGTTGAGACAGGTGCAAAAGTTAATGTTCCGCTGTTCGTAGAGCAGGGTGAGAAAATCAAGATCGACACCCGTACAGGAGCATACCTTTCCAGAGCATAATTTTGTTTATTCATTATGTGAAAAAAGCCTTGCAATTTTTGCAGGGCTTTTTTATAATTGGAGATACCATAATATTTCATTTCTGATAGATATAATTCAAAGGCATAATCTGCCATATTTCCACAAAATCTTGATATCGCTGCCGGGAAAGGAAGATATATGACATACGATCAGTTTATTCAGACGGTAGAGAGCATTTTAAAAAAGGAGGTGAGAGACAATATTACAGTACATCTACATACAAATATGAAGAACAATAGCATCAGGCGACACGGAATTATGTTGAAAGAGCAGGGAATCAATGTATCTCCGACGATTTATCTGGAGGAATATTATCAGCAGTTCCAGAGAGGTGTTTCAATGGAAACAATTGTGAGTAATATTCTGAAGCTGTATGAAGAGGTTCGGTTTGAGCGTCCCTGGAAGGGAAATCCAATAAAAGATTATTCTTCAATTCAAAGAAAGCTTGTATATCGTCTGATTAATCGGGAAAAAAATCAGGAACTTTTAAAGCAGATTCCATCGGTCGAATATCTGGATCTTGCAGTTGTATTTTACGTACTTCTGGAAACGGGACCCTTTGGGATTGCATCCGTACTGGTTCACAATGAGCACCTGAGATCATGGAATGTGTCAAAAGAAATGGTTTATCAGGCGGCACACAGGAATACAGAATATCTGCTTCCGGATGAGTTCTGTACGATGAAGGCTGTGATTGAAGAGTTGACCGGGCATCGGGAATATGAAGGAAGAAATATAATGTACGTTTTCAGTAATCGGACCCGAAGCTTTGGAGCATCTGCCATTCTCTATGATGGACGGCTTGCGAAGATTGCAGAGCGTTTGAAAGAGAATTATTATGTATTGCCGAGCAGTGTGCATGAGACGATCATCGTAGCTGAGAGTGATGCACCGGCAAAGGACGATCTTGATGCGATCATAAGAGAAATCAATGAAACACAGGTGGATCCGGAAGAAGTTCTTTCGAATCAGGCATATTATTATGACAGGAAAGAGGGAAAATTGCTCCTGTAATCATCTGAAATAAAAGAAAAGTAAAGGAAATGTGAGAAATGTCGAAATCATTTCCTTTACTTTATCTGCTAAATGTGTTAATATTACAAAGGTAATTTCATAAAGAATGTATATGCACCCGTAGCTCAGGGGATAGAGCACCGCCCTCCGGAGGCGGGAGCGGCGGTTCGAATCCGCCCGGGTGTGTACTTTTTTTAAGTGCTTTTCTATGGAGGTAGTCGTATGGAGGAAAAAAGAGATACTTCCGCCGGATACAGAAAGCAGAAAAGAAACAGGGCGGGAATACTGCTGATTCTGTTTTTTCTGGTATTTCTGGTAGGAACTGTCGGATTTGGCCTCACAGAAGCGAAAGAAGAAAAAGCACAGAAGATAAGTGAAAAGAAGCCGAAAGAAGAAAATTCCGGATGTGAATATATGGAGACGAATCCGCTTCAATCAGCCTTTGATCCGGAAGTAACCGATGCTGTAGAAGTATATTATGATTCTCTGAAAGACGAAAAGGAATTTGTAGAGACCTATGATCACATGCAGGTCTATACAAAACTCGGAAAGTACAAGGATACATATGTGGCGTTTGTCAGATATGATATGAAGATCAGAGACATCTATACGGAAGTGCCGGGATTGAGTACGGTATATGTGACGAAGGATGAGAATGGAATCTGTCAGGTTAGTGCGAACACTGAAGATGATGAAGTTGCATCTTACATTCAGAAGATCGCACAGCACGAAGATGTGCAGGCTCTCATAAGTGAGACGCAGCAGGCGTATCAGGAAGCGGTTCAGTCAGATGCGTTGTTGCAGGAGGCCCTCAGTGATCTGAAAGATGCTTATGAGAATTCCACCGGAAGTTGATAGAAGATTCAGAGCCGATTTCTGTAATAAGAAACAGGCTCTTTTTTTGTGTTTTCATCTGCCATATGCAGCAGAAAATATAATTATAAACAGTACAAAGGATGGTATGTGATGTCGGAATATAAATACGCATTTAAGAAAGCATTTCCTTATACGATACCGGTTCTGACCGGGTATCTGTTTATCGGGATTGCATTTGGAGTGATGTTTGCCGAAAAAGGATATTCCTTTCTGTGGGCGATCTTTATGAGTATCATGGTCTATGCTGGATCGGGACAATATCTTGCAGTAAATTTTTTTGCGCCGGGGGTGTCCTTTTTTCAGATGATCTTCATGACACTGATGGTAAATATCAGACATATATTTTATGGAATATCACTTCTGGATAAATTTAATCATATGGGAAAGAAGAGGTGGTATATGATCTTCGGCCTTACAGATGAAACGTATTCGCTGTTATGCACGACCAGAATTCCGGAAGGGGTGGATGAGGAAAAGTTCCTATTTGCAATCTCTCTTATGGATCAGGCTTACTGGGTCATCGGATCTGCCATCGGAGGACTTGCAGGAACATTGATTCCTTTTAATTCAGAAGGGATAGATTTTGCAATGACGGCTTTGTTCGTCGTAATATTTGTGGAGCAGTGGATGGACAATAAGAACCGGATTCCGGAGCTTATCGGTGTTGGAGCTTCATCTGTCTGTCTGCAGATCTTTGGGGCAGACCGGTTCGTGCTTCCGTCTATGATCTTGATTATTCTGGTGTTGTTTGTTTCCAGGACTAAACTGGAGGAAGAGAAAAAAGAAAACGATGCGAGAAAGGAGGGGATCAGGGATGCCGATCAGTGCAGTTAGATCCTTATTGATCATATTGGTGGTGGCTGCTGCAACATTTGCGACACGACTGGTTCCTTTTCTGATATTTCCGAAGGGAAAGGAGATTCCCAGGGTCGTACAGTATCTGGGAAAGGTACTGACTCCGGCCGTGATCGGAATGCTTGTAGTATACTGCCTGAAATCAACAACGATAATTGCTTATCCACACGGAATCCCGGAGCTGATTGCCGTACTGGTAACAGCCGTTCTGCACGTGTGGAAACGAAACAATCTGCTGAGTATCGGAGTTGGAACCGTACTCTACATGTTCCTGATCCAGGCAGTATTCTAGAACAATAAGCGCCTACTGCTTTTGGAATTTGTCTTTGCTCTGTTTACAGATCGGACATACGTAAGTATCAGGGAGTTCTTCAAATGGAACTTCTCCTTCGTATACATATCCGCAGATGCCGCATACCCATTTTTCAGATGTTAAAGCCTTGGAATCCTCTTCTTCCGGCTGATAGGAAGGAGCGTTTTTCGGGCTTTTTCCTTTGATTACGTTGTGGTAGTAAGCATATGTCATAGCAGGTTCGGACTTCAGGACATCGGCATCGATAACTTCCCCGAGAAATACCGTGTGTGTACTGGTCTCCATCTTGTCAATCACTTTACAGCAGATGTAACTGCAGGCATCGTTGACGATCGGAAGTCCGCTTTCGGTAAGGGTAAAGTCTACACCTGCAAATTTGAAAGTATCTTTACCGGACTGGAACCCGAATCTTCCGATCAAAGACGGATCAGACTGTTCAGACAGAATGGATACAGAGAATAATCCACTGTCTGCGATACAGGAATTGGTAAAGTTGTCATGGTTCATACTGACTGCGATGGTAGCAGGAGAAGAAGTGATCTGCATCACACTGTTGGCGATACACCCGGTACAGCGGCCATCATCCAGTGAAGAGATGACATATACACCATAGGATAAATTGCGAAATGCTTTTGTATTCATAAAAAACCTCCATATATTTAATAATAGTAATTGTTATTAATAATATATCACAGAATGGTATTTTTTGCAATATTTGTTTTAAGATATGGTTGTTGCTGTGGAATCCTTGTGTTAGAATAACTAAGATGAATGGAGGGAATCATATGAAGAAAATTATGGACCTGATTGCAGAAGAACTTGCAGAGGCATTTGAAAAGGCAGGATATGACCGGAAATATGCAAAAGTAACATTATCCAACAGGCCTGACCTGTGTGAATATCAGTGTAACGGTGCGATGGCCGGAGCAAAAACATATCACAAGGCTCCAATTATGATCGCTGAGGATGTAGTTGCTCTTTTGCAGGACAGCAGATGTCTGTCAGAGGCGGGTGCTGTGAAGCCGGGATTTATTAATATGAAACTGAAGGAAGAATATGTTGCGGATTATCTGAACCAGATGGAAGAGTCTTCGGATCTGGGACTGGAAAAGACAGAGAATCCGGAGATGATTGTCGTGGATTATGGTGGACCGAATGTGGCAAAGCCACTGCATGTCGGACATCTTCGTTCTGCGATTATCGGTGAAAGTGTAAAACGTATTTCCAGAAAAATGGGACACAAGGTTCTTGGAGATATTCATCTGGGTGATTGGGGATATCAGATGGGACTGATTATTACAGAACTGAAGGAACGTAAGCCGGAACTTCCGTATTTTGATGATGCTTTTGAGGGAGAATATCCGGAAGAAGCACCATTTACCATAGGAGAGCTGGAGGAGATCTATCCGACTGCAAGCGGCAGGGCAAAAGAGGATGAGGCTTACCGGGAAAATGCATTACATGCGACCTATCTTCTGCAGAACGGACACAGAGGATATACCGCGATCTGGAATCATATTATGCATGTGTCTGTGACGGATCTGAAGAAGAATTATGCGAATCTGAACGTGGATTTTGATCTGTGGAAGGGAGAGTCTGATGCACAGGCTTATATTCCGGATATGATTGAGCGTCTGAAAAAGGAAGGATATGCACATCAGGATCAGGGTGCGCTGGTCATTGACGTGCAGGAAGAGTCGGATACCAAAGAGATTCCGCCATGCATGATCCAGAAGTCTGATGGAGCGTCACTGTACGGAACAACGGATCTGGCAACGCTGGTACAGAGAGTGGAAGATTATCATCCGGACCGGATTATATATGTGGTAGACAAGCGTCAGGAACTTCATTTTGTACAGGTGTTCCGTGCTGCGAAAAAGACTGGAATCGTTCCGGAGGAGACAAGCCTTAAGTTCCTGGGATTTGGTACGATGAACGGAAAAGACGGAAAACCATTTAAGACCAGAGAAGGCGGAGTCATGCGTCTGGAGAATCTGATTGCAGAGATCAATGAGGAGATGTACCGTAAGATTGATGAAAACCGTACGGTAGAAGAGACGGAAGCAAAAGAGACCGCAAAGATTGTTGGTATGGCAGCGATCAAATACGGCGATCTGTCCAACCAGGCATCCAAGGATTATGTATTTGATGTAGACCGCTTTACTTCATTTGAAGGAAACACCGGACCGTACATTCTGTATACGATCGTCCGTATCAAATCGATTCTGAATAAATATCAGGCTTCCGGACATGAACTGGAAGGTCTTCTGATTGCAGGAGCAAAAAGTGACAGCGAGAAAGCGCTGATGCTGGAAGTGGTGAAATATAACGAAGTGATGGAAACGGCATTTGAAGAGCTGGCACCACATAAGATCTGTGCGTATATCTATGATCTTGCCAATGCATTTAACCGGTTCTATCATGAGACCCGGATCCTTGCAGAAGAGGATGAGGAAAAGCAGAAGAGTTACATCGCACTTCTGAAGGTGACAAAGAACGTTCTGGAAGCATGTATTGATGTTCTGGGATTTGAGGCGCCGGAGAGGATGTAGGAATAAGATGACAGAAAAGTTATACTATCAGGACAGTCACAGAAAGGAATTTCAGGCAACGGTCGTGTCCTGTGAACCTTATAAGCAGCAGTATCGGATTGTGCTTGACCGGACGGCGTTTTTCCCGGAAGGCGGCGGACAATATGCGGATACCGGGATGCTGGATGCGGTGAATATCACAGATGTCCATGAAAAGGACGGGATCATCTATCATACGGCAGACGCTCCGCTGGAGGCCGGAAGCAGGGTGACCGGACGGATTCACTGGGAAGAACGTTTTGAAAAGATGCAGCAGCACACCGGAGAACATATTGTGTCCGGGCTGGTACATAAAAGGTTTGGATATCAGAATGTGGGATTCCACCTGGGCAGTGATTATTGCACGATGGATTTTAATGGTCCGATTACAAAGGAAGAACTGCGTGAGATTGAACAAGAAGCCAATGAAGCTGTTTTTCAGAATCTGGATATTGAGGTGCTGTACCCAACGAAAGAAGAACTTGCAGAGATGGAATACAGAAGCAAGATAGAGATTGAGGGACAGGTGCGTATCGTGGTTGTTCCGGGATATGATGTGTGTGCATGCTGTGCGCCGCATGTGGATAAGACCGGAGAGATCGGCATGATCAAGCTGGTAAACATGATCAATTATAAAGGCGGAGAACGCATCACCATGCTGTGTGGAAGAAGAGCACTCCGGGATTATGAAAAGAAAGAGGAAAGTACGAAAGCAATCTCAGCGATGCTGTGTGCAAAGGAATATGAAGTTGCCGAAGCTGTGGAACATCTGAAGGAAGAGCAGGCAAGCCTGAAGAGTCAGTGTGCGACTCTTTGGCAGAAGTTACTTTCTTATCAGGCGAATGAGGTTGTGATTGAAGACGGGATTACGGCAGTATTTGAACCTTCCCTTAGCGGGAATCTTCCTAGAGAGATGATGAATCTTCTGCTTGACCGGGGAGCAAAGATCTGTGCAGTATTTACCGGATCAGATGAAGTCGGATACCGTTATGTGATCGGCAGTCGAAGCGAGGATGTGCGTCCGCTGAGTAAGAGACTGAATGCAGCATTTGACGGCAGAGGCGGCGGAAAACCGGAGATGGTACAGGGATCCATGAAGGGGACAGAGCGTGCGATCCGTGAGATGATCGATTAGAATACAGGAGAAACCGCAGAAAGTGAGCAATAAAAAAGTTTCATTTTCTGCGATTTTTTTGTATCAGAAAAAAATAAAATATTTTTTAACAAATCCTTGACCTTCCTCTTTGTGGAAGGTGTAGGGTAATGTCATGGAGGTGAGGGAATGAGAATTAATGAGGTGGAGCAGCTTGTGGATATCACGAAGAAAAATATTCGTTTTTATGAACAGCAGGGACTTCTGAATCCGTCCCGCAATGAAGCGAATCGATATCGTGAGTATTCGGAACAGGACGTTGAATGTCTGAAGAAGATCAAGCTTCTTCGCAAACTCGCTGTTCCAATCAGTGAGATCCGGAGAATGGAAGAAGCCAATCTTCCACTGGAAGACTGCCTGAAGCGTCACCTGATCACACTGGAAAGAGAAGAAAAGAATCTGGAGAAGATGAAAGAACTGTGCCATGATATGGTAGGACAGGAAGAAAATTATGCAGATCTTAATGCAGATATGTATCTCAGGAGAATGGAACAGCTGGAAAAAGGAGGTGTATCATTTGTGAATGCAAAACAGGCAGACAAGATCACGAAAAAGAAAAAGGCATTTTTGGCAGGTGGCATCATGATTCTTCTGATGCTCGCACTGATCGGAATATTCGCATGGTGTACCTGGGGACTTGCAGAAGATCCCATGCCGGTACCGTTGTTCCTGATCATGGGAGGAATTCCGGCAGTGATCATCATAGGAATCATATTGTCATTAAAAGAACGAATGAAAGAGATTGAAGGAGGAGAATTATATGAAGCTGCTAAATATTGATTATATTCCGGGAAAAGAGATTGAAGATCTGGGAATGGTAAAAGGAACGGTTGTAATGAGTAAAAATATCGGAAAAGACTTTATGGCCGGTATGAAAACGCTTGTAGGAGGAGAACTTGTCGGATATACGGAAATGCTTAATGAAGCACGGCAGATTGCGATTAAGCGTATGGTAGATGAAGCAGAAGCATTGAACGCAGATGCAGTGCTTAACATTCGTTACGGATCTTCTTCCCTGATGCAGGGAGCGGCAGAAGTTGTCGCATATGGAACTGCAGTAAAGATTAAGGAATAATGATGAGAAAGAGAGACTGTTGCAAAGTATGGATGTATCCCTCTGTGAGATATATCATTCCATATGTTTGCAACAGTCTCTTCTTGTATGGATATCACTTCTGATCGGAATGAAGGACACGGTGACTTGCAATAATAAGACGTACGGTCCGGTACAGAAATGGCTTGTATTCCTCAATTGGAAGCGGTTCTCCGTACAGGATGGAATTATAGCAGGTGGATCCCGCCAGTTCCACAATGGTAAACAGCATCACATTCACATCTTGGTATTCATAAGAATCCTGGCGGACCATCTCCAGATATCTGTCATTAAAGGATTCGTCGGAGTCTTCCTCTTCGGACCAGAAGGCTGTTTTTAAGGCTCCCATGACCAGATTTTTTGAAATGAAATTCAGGAGCGGGAGGTCACCTTTCAGAAGATCAAGAATATAGTCGATGATGAAGATCATCCGGTCCTCCAGGCTTTTTTTCCCGGAAGCGTCCAGAGCCTTCCAGGCAGCATCGAACAATTCCTTGGTTTTGTGTGCGATCAGTTTGTTTTTGATATCATACTTGTCTTTAAAATAAAGATAGAAGGTTCCTTTGGCAACACCTGCTTCGTTGACAATGTCTGAAATAGCAGTTGCATGAATACCCTTTGTGGTAAACAGTCGATAAGCGGTGTTAAAAAGAGCTTCTTTCTTTTTTTTCTTTTTTTCTTCTAATTTTCCCATAATATGTCGTCTCCCGTTGTGGACAGATTACCATGTTTTTCTGGATTTTACAATAGCATAACAAAAAAATGACCGATAGTCAAAAAAAGTATTGACTATTGGTCATTTTTGTAGTATAGTGCATACGATGAAAATGACTAATGGTCATAAATGAAAGGAAGCATACAGTTATGGTGAAGTTTGGAAAGAAAATCGTAAAGTACAGAGTAACGATTCTGATACTCAGTGTCTTACTTCTGATTCCGTCTGTATGGGGATATGTGCACACCAGAATTAATTATGATGTACTGACATATCTTCCCGAAGATATTGAAACCATGCAGGGACAGGAGATCATGACGGAGGACTTTGGAATCGGTGCGTTTTCCATGCTGATGGTAGACGGTATGGAGGATAAAGATGTTGCAAAGTTAAAAGAAAAGGTGGAACAGGTGGATGGAGTGGCCAAAGTGATGTGGTATGACTCTGCCGCAGATATTTCGATTCCGCAGAGCATGCTGCCGGATACTCTCTATGATGTATACAATACAGATCAGGGTACGATGATGGCGGTGTTCTTTGAAGGGGGAACCTCTTCAGACGAGACCATGGAAGCCGTTACGCAGATCCGGAAGGTGACGGGAGAGCAGTGCTTCTTAAGCGGAATGTCGGCAATCGTGCAGGATACCAAGGAGCTGGCGGAAAGGGAGACCCCTCTGTATGTGCTGATCGCGGTTCTGTTGTCAGCGCTGGTGCTGGCGCTTACCATGGATTCCTTCTTTGTGCCGATCCTTTTTCTGCTCAGTATCGGAATGGCAATCGTTTACAACCTGGGCAGCAATGTGTTCTTCGGGGAGATCTCTTATATTACGAAGGCGCTGGCTGCAGTTCTGCAGCTCGGGGTTACGATGGATTACTCCATTTTCCTGATGCACAGCTATGAGGAGCAGCAGGTGCGATATGACGGAGATAAAGAGCGGGCAATGGCACATGCGATCTCGCAGACATTTTCCTCTGTGATCGGCAGTTCGGTCACGACGATTGCCGGCTTTGTCGCACTTTGTTTCATGAGCTTTACTTTGGGAAAAGATATCGGAATCGTGATGTCAAAAGGTGTCATGTTTGGTGTGATCACCTGTGTAACGGTGTTGCCGTCCATGATCCTGTGCTGCGATAAACTGATTGACAAGACGAAGCACAGGCCTTTACTTCCGAATATCAGTAAGATATCGGATAAAGTGACAAAAAAATATCCGGTGTATGTCGTTTTGTTCCTTGTACTTCTGTTCCCGGCAATCTATGGCAATCATCATACAAGCGTATACTATAATCTGGATGAGTCTCTGCCAGAGGATCTTCCGAGTGTCATTGCCAATACGAAATTAAAGGAAGACTACAAGATGAATACCACGCATATGATTCTGGTAGACAGTTCTCTTCCGGCGTATGAGGTGAACCGGATGGTCAGGGAGATTGATAAGGTAGATGGTGTAAAATGGGTTCTCGGACTGGATGAGCTGGTGGGTCCCGGAATTCCGTCGGATATGATCCCGGACTCGATCAGCAGTATGCTGAAAAATGATCAGTATCAGTTGCTCATGGTCAATTCGGAATACAAGGTGGCGTCAGATCAAGTCAATCGGCAGATTGAAAAGATCGATGAGATCCTGGATCGCTATGATGAAACGGCGATGCTGGTGGGAGAAGGCCCTCTGACAAAGGATCTGATCACGATCACGGATACAGATTTTAAGCGAGTAAGTGCGGTGTCGATAGGAATCGTCTTCCTGATCATTCTGATTTTGTTCCGTTCGGTAACGTTGCCGGTCATCCTGGTCGGTGTCATTGAGTTTGCCATCTTTGTGAACATGGGAATTCCGTTCTATACCGGTACGAAGCTTCCATTTGTAGCGTCCATCGTCATCGGAACCATTCAGCTCGGTGCAACGGTCGATTATGCGATTCTGATGACAACAAGATATAAGAGGGAAAGAAATCACGGAGCAGGCAAATACGATGCGATCACAACGGCACACAAGTTTTCTGCACAGTCGATCATCGTCAGTGCATTTAGCTTCTTTGCTGCAACGATTGGTGTCGGACTGTATTCGAATATTGATATGATCAGTTCGCTCTGCATTCTGATGGCAAGAGGCGCACTGATCAGCATGATCGTGGTAGTATTCGTTCTTCCGTCGATGTTTATGGTATTTGATAGAGTCATTGTAAAAACAAGCAAAGACTTTCTTCCAAAGAAAGAAGCTTAGGAGGTATATCAATGAAAAAAATTATGAAAAAAATTATGAAAAAAAGAGTGTTTGCGGGATCCATGGCGGCAGTGATGACAGCTGCGATGACCGGAACCTGTATCTGTCAGAATTCCCTGAATGTGAAAGCCGGGGATAAAAAAGAAGATGTTGAGGAATTAAAGGAAACGGCGCAGAAGGTGCTGGGAGATAGTATGGCGTCTGATTCCGGAGAAGTATACAAGGATGAATCTGTATATGTAAAGGCGGATACTTCCGGAAATGTAAACAGCACAACGGTTACGGAGTGGCTGAAGAATCCGGGAAAAGGAACATTTGCGGATACTTCGGAACTAAAAGATATAAAAAATATCAAGGGTGAGGAAGTCTTTCAGGAAAGCGGCAGTGGACTGCTTACATGGGAAGCCGATGGAAAGGACATTTATTATCAGGGAACGACAGAAAAAGAGATGCCTGTGGAAGTAAAGATTTCCTATAAGCTGGATGGAAAAGAAATCGAACCGGAAGATCTTCAGGGAAAGGACGGAAAAGTAGAGATTACCTTTGATTATGAGAATAACTCAAAACAACTGGCGGATGTGAACGGGGAACAGGAGGAGATGTATACACCGTTTACCATGGTAACGGCTCTGATGCTTCCGACGGACGAATATCAGAATGTTACGATCGATCACGGAAAGATCATATCCGACGCAGATAAGAATATTGTTGTTGGCATTGCTTTTCCGGGACTTGAGGAAAATCTGAAGCTGGAAGGGACAGACTTCGAGATTCCTGACAGTGTTACGATCACAGCAGATGTGGAAAATGCATCTGTCGGACCGACGATTACGGTAGCATCCAGTGAGATCCTGGATCAGTTTGACTTCAGTGATGTCAAAGACTTTGACGGTCTGGAAGACTCGGTGGAGGAGCTGGAAAATGCCGCAGATCAGCTGGTAGACGGCTCCAGGGATGCATCGGATGGCTCAAGAGCTTTATCGGATGGCTCCGGAACACTCGTTGATGGAACCGAGGCACTTGCGGATGGCATTTATACATTGAATGAGAAAAGTGGTTCTCTGATCGGCGGCGTCAGTGCTCTGGCGAACGGAGTATCTGCATATACAGATGGTGTGGGAACGCTGGCGCAGGGAAGTCAGGAACTGAAAGCCGGAGCGGATGCGCTGAAGGCCGGAGCAGCGGGCGCACAGGAAGGAATCAAAGCGGCAAAAGCCGGAACAGATCAGCTGGCAGCAGGTTATACAGACGAGGAAAGTGGAGCAGTCGCAGGTGCCAATGCGCTGTGTGCAGGAGTTGAGCAGTTAAGCGACAGTCTGGGAAACGCATCTTCCATCGGCTTGACGGAGGAGCAGAAAGCTATGATCACAGGTATGGCCGCACAGATGGCGCAGACAGCAGCAGATGCCATGCCGGAAGAGGCATTTCCAAGTGCAGAAGCAAAGCAGATGTATGTCAGCAATCTGAGCGCGGGATATGCCAATGTGCTTATGCAGCAGTTTACGAATACAATGAATACCACAGCAGATGTAGTAAAACAACAGATCAAAAGTAATGTCGATGCACAGCTGCTCCCTGGTGCACAGCGTCTTTGTGCGGGAATCGGAACATTGAGCGAAGGGACACTGGCACTTCAACAGGGGCTGAATCAGCTCTATGCAGGAAGCGATGCGCTGGTACAGGGAACAGACAGTCTTTGTCAGGGAACAGCCGCACTTCAGCAGGGAGCAGAGCAATTGGATCAGAACAGTGAAAGCTTAAGATCCGGTTCGGCAGCATTGAAGGAGGGAAGCATGCAGCTTGTCGGTGGAGTACAAAAACTCTCATCCGGTGCTTCCCAGGTGGCGTCCGGAGCAGGAGAACTGTCGGATGGAGCAGGAGCACTTGCAGAAGGGAATCTGGCACTTGCAGAAGGCATGGCAGAATTCAAAACTTCCGGTATCGATCAGCTGACAGATATCTTTCACGGAGATATCCAGAATGTAACGGCAAGACTGGAAGCAATGACAAAGCTGGGGCAGGACTATCGGTCATTTGCCGGAATCAGAGACGGCATGAAGGGAAGCACCAGATTCATCATCGAGACAGAAGGTTTAGATAAATAATATGTGATTATATTGGATAGGAGTCAGAGGATTGTAAGATGTCTGAAGAGATGTTTTACAATCTTCTTTTGCTGTTTGCAGAAGCCAGAAGCAAGATAAAGAGAACGCCTTGCCAAGATATGGACTTGTTTTTTGTATGGTTGTTCAAAGAAAAAGCAGATAGATACAAGAAAAGATAAGAATCTATCTGCTGAAAGGAAAAGTCTTTCTTAATATATTGGATAAACGCTTCGTATCATGTTATAATGTGCAGGAGATTACAGAAACTTATTGATGATAATGAGATTTACAGACTTGTGAATGCTACGGATGATACAAAGAGGACGAAAGGAAGGAACGGCATGGAGGCTTATACAAGTTTTGCCGAGGTGTATGATACATTCATGGATAATGTGCCTTATGAAGAGTGGGCGGATTATCTGACAGAGAAGTTAAGAGAATATGGGATCGAGGATGGTCTGGTGCTGGAGCTTGGCTGTGGCACCGGTAGTATGACGGAACTTCTTGCAGAAGCCGGTTACGATATGATCGGAGTGGATAATTCAGAAGACATGCTGGAGCTTGCACTGGAAAAACGGATGGAAAGCGGACATGATATCCTGTATCTTCAGCAGAATATGCAGGAATTTGAATTATATGGTACGGTAAGAGCTGTGATAAGCGTCTGTGATTCCGTCAATTATGTGACAGAAGAAGACGAACTTACAGAAGTGTTCCGTCTGGTCAATAATTATCTGGATCCGCAGGGAATCTTTTTGTTTGATTTTAATACGGAGTATAAGTACCGGGAGATTCTGGGGGAACAGGTGATTGCAGAAGAACGGGAAGCATGCAGCTTTATCTGGGATAACTTTTATGACAGTCAGGAAGAGATTAATGAGTATGAACTGACTCTGTTTGTGCAGAGTGAAGATGATCCTGAACTGTACCGGAAATATCAGGAAACGCACTATCAGAAGGCTTATACACTGGAGAAGATTAAGAATATGCTGGAAGCAGCAGGGCTTCAGTATCTGGGTGCATATGATGATTATACGAAAAAGGCGCCGATGTATAATAGTGAGCGTATCTGTGTCATCGCACAGGAACGCGGAAAATAAGCAGAAACACAGTATATGTAAAAAGAATATTGAACATAGAGATATGAATAGTAGAAAGAAAAGAGGAAGATTATCATGAAAGATTATATTGTCAGAGCAACTGCAGCAAACGGACAGGTCAGAGCGTTTGCGGCAACAACAAGGCAGGTGGTGGAGACTGCCAGAGAACATCACAATACAAGCCCGGTAGCGACCGCTGCACTGGGGAGACTTCTGACTGCCGGTGCGATGATGGGAAGTATGATGAAAAATGACACGGATATGCTGACCATTCAGATTCGTGGAGATGGACCGCTTGGGGGAATCACCGTCACGGCAGACAGTCATGCCAATGTAAAGGGATATGTGAACAATCCGGATGTGGTTCTGCCTCCGAAGAACGGCAAACTGGATGTGGGCGGTGCAGTCGGAATCGGCCTGATTCAGGTGATCAAGGATCTGGGGCTGAAGGAACCTTATTCCGGTCAGACCATTCTTGTGACCAGCGAGATTGCGGAGGATCTGACGTATTATTTTGCCAATTCGGAACAGGTTCCTTCTTCGGTAGGACTGGGAGTCCTGATGGAAAAGGATAATACAGTCAAATGTGCCGGCGGATTCATTATTCAGATGATGCCGTTTGCAACGGATGAAACGATCAGCCAGATTGAAGAAAATCTGAAACATGTGACCTCTGTTACCAACCTTCTGGAGCAGGGATATACACCGGAACAGCTGCTGGAGACGCTGCTTGGCAATGTAGGACTTGAGATTACGGATACGATTCCGACACAGTTTTACTGCAATTGTTCCAAGGAAAGGGTAGAGCAGGCGGTTGTCAGTGTAGGGAAAAAAGATATTCAGGAAATGATTGATGAAGGAAAGCCGATAGAAGTAAAGTGCTTCTTCTGTAATACTGCTTATCAGTATACGGTGGAAGAATTGAAGCAGATCATTAAGCGCAGCAGATGATATTAAAGAAATAAAATATGATATAAATATAAGCTGATAATACAAGAAGCATGCCAGAGCGCAGGGAGGAAGAAGGATGAACCAGGGATTTGTAAAAGTTGCGGCAGTAACTCCGGATATCCGGGTTGCAGATACCGCATATAATACGGAAAATATCTGTCGCATGATAGATGAAACCGTAAAAGAAGGTGCGAAAATCATTGTATTTCCGGAACTTTGTGTAACCGGATATACTTGTAGTGATCTGTTTACACAGGATATTCTGCTGCAGGATGCAAGAAAAGCAATGTTTGAGATCGCAGAGTATACGACCGGAAAGGATGCGTTGATCTTTGTAGGACTTCCAATGGCTGTGGACGGGGAACTCTACAATGTGGCAGCAGCACTGAATCAGGGAAAAATCCTTGGGCTTACGACGAAAAGTTTCCTTCCAAATTATGGAGAATTTTACGAAATGCGTCAGTTCCGCCGCGGTCCGGGAAAGGCGCGGATGATCTGCCTGAACGGGCAGGAGATTCCGTTTGGACCGCAGTTATTATTTGCGGCGGAAGGGATGGAAGAACTGATCGTATCCGCAGAGATCTGTGAGGATGTGTGGTCTCCGATCCCGCCAAGTATTCAGGCGGCGAGAGAAGGAGCGACTGTGATCGTCAACTGTTCCGCGAGCGATGAGACGATTGGAAAAGCTTCCTACAGAAGAAGCCTGATCGAGGGACAGTCCGCGAGACTGATCTGCGGATATATCTACGCCAATGCAGGAGAAGGGGAATCAACAACGGACCTGGTATTTGGCGGTCATAATATC
Source organism: Faecalicatena contorta (assembly GCF_021531995.1). GTDB lineage: Bacteria > Bacillota > Clostridia > Lachnospirales > Lachnospiraceae > Dorea_A > Dorea_A contorta_A. Next base: position 3,351 of record NZ_JAFBIZ010000032.1, on the reverse strand, counting down.
ATTGCTGAGAATGGAACGACCCTTGCAAAGAGCAAACGTTTTGAGAACAGTGCGATCTATACAGAAATAGACGTCAAGAGACTGCTCAGTGAGAGAAGGAAGAATACGACATTCCAGACCGCAGAAGAAAAAACACTGATGCGGATTCCATTTGAAATTACGATAGAAGAAACAAAGCTTACCAGAGTATTTTCATCCAGACCATTCGTCCCCAGTGTTATGAGCGAAAGAACGAAACGATGTGAAGAGATTCTCACCATTCAGGCAATGGGACTAAAAAAACGTCTGGCGCATGCGCATGCAAAGAGCGCAGTGGTCGGTATATCAGGAGGACTGGATTCCACACTGGCACTTCTGGTGAGTGCAAAAGCATTTGATGCTCTGGGAATGGACCGGAAAGGAATCGTGGCTGTAACGATGCCATGCTTTGGAACGACAGACAGAACGTATCAGAATGCATGCAAGATGTCACAGAAGCTTGGGGCAACGCTTCGTGAGATTCCGGTTGGAGCAGCAGTAGAACAGCATTTCAGAGATATCGGACATGATCCGGAGGACCACAGTGTCACGTATGAGAATTCACAGGCACGTGAGAGAACGCAGGTGTTGATGGATGTAGCCAACCAGGAGGGTGGTATCGTTATCGGAACCGGTGATATGTCAGAGCTTGCGCTTGGATGGGCAACCTACAACGGTGATCATATGTCCATGTACGGAGTCAATGCTTCCGTTCCGAAGACGCTTGTCAGACATCTGGTACATTATTATGCAGATACCTGCGAGGATGAGGAATTGAAGCGGGTGCTTTATGATGTGCTGGATACCCCGGTAAGTCCGGAACTTCTTCCGCCGAAGGACGGTGAGATCGCACAGAAGACAGAAGACCTGGTGGGACCGTATGAGCTTCATGACTTTTATTTATATTATCTTCTGCGTTTTGGATATGAGCCGAGCAAGATCTATCGGATCGCAAGATATGCATTTGCCGGGGAGTATGATGATGCGACCATCTATAAATGGCTGTATACATTCTGTCGAAGATTCTTCATACAGCAGTTCAAACGTTCCTGTCTGCCGGATGGTCCGAAGGTTGGTACAGTTGCGCTGTCTCCAAGAGGAGACTGGAGAATGCCAAGTGATGCATGCGCGGCGGGATGGCTTCGTGATCTGGAGAGGGTGAAACCTGAGTAAATGTGGAAAGAAGGAATGAGAGTATGAAAGCAAAGAAAGAGATTGCAGTTACAAAGTTTAAACAGGGATATAACTGCTGTCAGGCAGTCGTCTGCGCATATTGTGAAGAGTGCGGCGTAAAAGAAGAGGATGCATTTCGTATGGCAGAAGGGTTCGGATCCGGAATGGGAGGACTGAAGGATACCTGCGGAGCAGTAACGGGGATGCTTCTTACGATTGGTCTGGCCAACAGCGCCGGAGATATGGAGCATCCGATGAAGACAAAAGCAGATACATACCGGAAATTCCGTGAATCAGCTGCGAAATTCAAAGAAGAGAATGGCTCCATCTACTGTCGGGACCTGAAGAATATGGATGGGCCTCAGCCTTTGGTATGCTGTATCAAATGTGTGGAGGACGCGGCAGCGATTATAGATGAGATGTTTGCAGACAGGGAAGTATAGCATCTGGGAGAAGATGTTGGAATTATATATATTAAAAAGATTATATATCATAAAAAGGAGGAAAGAAGATGCGGTATCAGATTTTAGGGGAGACTCTGCCGGTTGTGGTATGTCAACTTGAGGCAGGAGAGAAGATGGTCACAGAGCGAGGCTCTATGGCATGGATGTCGCCGAATATGAAGATGGAGACATCGACCAACGGAGGACTCGGGAAGGCATTTGGCAGAATGTTCTCCGGAGAAGCAATGTTCCAAAACATCTATACGGCACAGGGAGGGCTTGGACAGATCGCATTTGCATCCAGTTTTCCGGGGACCATTCGTCCGTTTGAAATTGGATCCGGACAGGAATATATCTTCCAGAAGAAAACATTTCTTGCTGCGGAAGCGGGAGTGGAATTGTCTGTTCACTTCCAGAAAAAAGTGGCATCTGGACTGTTCGGAGGTGAAGGATTCATTCTGCAGAGAGTATCCGGACATGGGATTGCATTTGCAGAATTCGACGGACATGTCGTGGAATACGAACTGCAGCCGGGACAGCAGATCGTCATTGATTCCGGATATCTTGCAGCAATGACGGCGAGCTGCAGCATGGATATTCAGACCGTACCGGGGCTTAAGAATATGGTGTTCGGCGGAGAAGGTCTGTTTAATACGGTTGTTACGGGACCGGGACATATCTGGCTTCAGACGATGCCGATCAGCAGTGTGGCCGGTGCTTTAAGACCATATATGCCGACTGGTAATTAATGATATTGAAATAAGTGATAAAAATCGGGTGCCCGAAAAGCCATGAAATGGATTGCAGGACACCCGATCTGTATATGCTTTATAATTTCAGATTCTTAAAAAGATCTCCAAGGCTGGTTCCGATATTTTCTGCCTTTGGAATGACAACTTTTTCTTCCGGTTCTTCCGGAATCTCTTCCAGAGCCTTCATGCTCAGACTGATCTTGCCGTCTTTGATTCCGATGATTTTAACCTGAACTTCATCTCCGGAATTCAATACATCTTTTGGAGACTTTACACGTTTCTGGCTGATCTGGGATACATGTACCAGACCGGACAGTCCGTTTTCCAGACGGATGAAAGCACCGTAATCCTGAAGGCTTTCCACCTTGCCGCTGACAACACTGCCAACTTTTACGCTGGCAAGTTTTTCTTCCATTGCCTTTTTCTCCTGTTCTTTCAGAATCTCACGCGCAGAAAGAATCAGGCGGTTTTCTGCCTCATCTACATCTATGACTCTGACTTCCATATCCTTTAACAGATAAGATTCCAGATCTTCAATGTAAGATAAAGAAAGCTTGGATGCAGGAATAAATCCACGCAGTCCTTCAACCATGGCGATTGCACCGCCATTGACAATTCCTTCGATCTTAACCGGCAGGTTGGTTCCTTTCTCCATATAGGATTCTACAAGTCTCCATGGATTCGCATCATCGAAGTGTTCTTCCAGGTCTGCCATTGTCTCAACAGCCTCTTCCAGTTTGATTTCTTCTTGTAATAATTCTTCGCTCATTGTATTATTCCCTTTCTCGGTATTAAGAGCTATATGCCTGAAAGCACACGCTCTTGCATGCTAATTTCAGTATAGCATAAAATGGCAATGATATCCAAAGAAAATATGCAGATCAGAAAAAATATGTATTTCGGAAAATAAATATGGTTGACGAAATCAAAAAAAAATGGCAAGCTTATTTTAGTATCGATAGAAA
>NZ_JAFBIZ010000320.1 GCF_021531995.1 Faecalicatena contorta | reverse complement strand
CCAACCTTTACAGGAGGGAGCCGTCGAAGGTGGGACCGATAACTGGGGTGAAGTCGTAACAAGGTAGCCGTATCGGAAGGTGCGGCTGGATCACCTCCTTTCTAAGGAAGAAGAAGTAAGGGTTGTTATCTATTGTTTAGTTATTAAGGCTGTCAAAAGCTTAATAGCATTTCTGGTGGCGATGCGCTTGAGGGTCACACCCGTTCCCATCCCGAACACGATGGTTAAGCCTCAAGCGGCCGATGGTACTTCACTGGAGACGGTGCGGGAGAGTAGGTGGCCGCCAGAT
>NZ_JAFBIZ010000319.1 GCF_021531995.1 Faecalicatena contorta | reverse complement strand
TCGGTAGATTCAAGCCTTCTTATACACCCCAACTGTCATCCGTATGATTGTAAGCAAGCTTCCATCATACTTCTTCCAGTTGTGCTGTGCACTCACTCCTTGATAACTAAACAATAAACAACAACCCCTACTTCTTCTTCCGTTTTAGTTGGATTGCTCCAGACGAAAAAAGCTTCTCTTCCTTAGAAAGGAGGTGATCCAGCCGCACCTTCCGATACGGCTACCTTGTTACGACTTCACCCCAGTTATCGGTCCCACCTTCGACGGCTCCCTCCTGTAAAGGTTGGGTCACCGGCTTCGGGC
>NZ_JAFBIZ010000318.1 GCF_021531995.1 Faecalicatena contorta | reverse complement strand
TTTCTAACTGTTATCCCCCTGTATGAGGCAGGTTACCCACGCGTTACTCACCCGTCCGCCGCTCAGTCACTTGAATCTTCTTCCGAAGAATCTGATTTAAGTGCTTCGCTCGACTTGCATGTGTTAAGCACGCCGCCAGCGTTCATCCTGAGCCAGGATCAAACTCTCGTTAAAAAATCTTAAACCTGCTGTTACACAGATCCAAAATCAAGTTCGCTCCAGTTCAAGAAAACTACTAGCTTTCTTATCCCTTTTACTGTTATTAGGTGTTCGAACTGCCGATAGCTCGAAACAAAGTTTCTCGCTCATCTTGGCTTCGCCAATGCTCAT
>NZ_JAFBIZ010000317.1 GCF_021531995.1 Faecalicatena contorta | reverse complement strand
TACACCTCATATAGACATTCCAATATAATATTCATATCTGTCACAAACTTTATCATTGGTTTTTCATACTTCCTTTTCTGCACGGCTGCCATCTGAAACTCCTTTCACATCCGGACGGTTAATCCATCAAGCCTTTTCAGCGGCAGTCCCACCAGATACCAGTCTTCATCCATTTCAATCCGGACCGGCACCCAGACATCATTAATTTTTACTTCAAAACACTCTCCGCAATGCAGACCTCCATAATAGGATTCCATTCCAAATCGGATATCATAACGTCCACTTTCCTTGTCATAAAAAAGATTACCTTCTCGTTTCTCGCTCATTCTATTATTCCTCCTGAAAAATTATCTTTTATACTTAGTAATAGTGACGTTAATCTG
>NZ_JAFBIZ010000316.1 GCF_021531995.1 Faecalicatena contorta | reverse complement strand
TCATTCTTTGGTTCTTGCTGACTTCCGACGGCTGGCTGCGAAAAAAGCACTTGCTTCCTCGAGAAATTCATTTTCCTCTTTCAGACGCCGGATTTCTTTATCTTGATCCTTAACGCGTTTGCGGAGCATCGCAAGCTCCTCAGCAAGACTAATCGCACTTTCTGGAGTATGTGCACCATCGCCAATATCCAATGTGCCTGCTCTAACTGCTTTCAGCCATGTATGGATAGTTCCCTCCGGGATACCTAATTCTTTAGCAGCTTTAGCACCACCTATTTCTTTTGCTAACTTAACTGCCTGTACTTTGTATTCATGGTCATATTTACGTGCCATTTTGAGTACCTCCTTATTCTCTTGATTTTATCATGAAATCCTTGAGAATAAGATGTCAACTTTTTTTATACCACACCA
>NZ_JAFBIZ010000315.1 GCF_021531995.1 Faecalicatena contorta | reverse complement strand
TGGCACGAAGGCAGGACTATGAACAACAGAGTTTATTTTTAACGTAAAAGGAGCCGTCTGAATTTAATCAGGCGGCTCGGTGTTATTTTATGGCATTTTTGGTTAAGCACATAGGAGTTCCTTACGATCCCGAGAATAAAAGTATGCATGATCTGAAAGAATTTCTTCTGGGATGACCGTTGTTTCATTGACTTCCCGAATGATTTCGTTTAATTCCATGCAGTCAGTATCAGAAGCTTTTAATAACAGAACTTCATGTACGCTGCTGGGAATGACAAAAAAATCATCCTGTAATGTTTTCCCGATTTGATTCATGATATCATCATACAATGTACAGATAGCACCGTGTTGTCTTATAGCATTAGAGAGTATGAACAATTCTGATTTCATGACACAATCTCTGTCTGAATCTATAAACTCATTTGAG
>NZ_JAFBIZ010000314.1 GCF_021531995.1 Faecalicatena contorta | reverse complement strand
GTATATATAATTATAACGGGTACAGAAGAAATAACAAGTACTGTCTTATTATACAGGTACTATCATTGAGGAAAGTGTGAAATGATTAAGAATTATATTGAAAACGCAAATTTTGAAGATACCGGATTCAGCTATACTCTTTCACTTATATCTGGCAAACACAAGATGGTTATTTTGTATTGTCTGATGGAATTTGAAGTTGTGAGGTTCAATGAATTAAGACGATATTTGAAAAATGTGTCGGACAAAACGCTTAGTAACAATCTGAAAGAATTGGAAACAGATAGACTGATTGTTAGAAAAGAATACCCCCAGATTCCACCAAAGGTTGAGTACAGTTTAAGTGAGCGAGGTAAATCCCTTATGGAAGTGTTGGATCAGTTATGTATTTGGGGAGAAAAGAACAGACAATAAACTTTCAGTTTATCTG
>NZ_JAFBIZ010000313.1 GCF_021531995.1 Faecalicatena contorta | reverse complement strand
CTCTTGGATTATGGCTATGTAAAACTCTGCATGGTACATGATAATGTTTTGCAAGTTTCATTAACATGACTGAATATTTCCCAGTTAAATGTGAATGAACTATATCGTAATTACCCGTTTTCAAGATTGTACTCATCAGCTTATAAGAATCAATAAAATCTATTTTCTCTTTTCGGATTGGAAGAACCCATAAATTACACCCTTTTCCTTTTATTTCTTCTATATATGGTGATTCACGGTTGTAGAGCGAAATAAAATCTAATTGAAAATCATCTCCCTGAAGCTTTCTCACATAGTTCATTATTACGCTGGTTACACCATTGCTCACTCTCATGTTGGATATCAGGTAAAGAATTCTTGTATTCATGTTAATTATTCCTCTAAAGCTTATGTAACAATTTACTGCCAGAAAAACTTATACGGTACTGCTC
>NZ_JAFBIZ010000312.1 GCF_021531995.1 Faecalicatena contorta | reverse complement strand
CTCCTGATCTTTACAAGGTAATTCTTCGAAGCTAATATTTTTTCCATCTAATACAAGCCTTGAAAATTCTAATGTATCTACCTCTATCGTTGCTGTATCATTTCGTTTGTATGCTTTTGATTTATATAAATACGGTTTTTGAAGACCACTTTTTACAGTAAGTTTTATCGTCTGGTCATTATTCTGTATTTCAAGTGTATAGTTTGGTTGAGGTGATATACTGTCATTGATTTTATTTTCGATATCCAGACAGGCCTGTTTTACATCTGGCAATCCTTTCACATTTCCATTATCACCAACCCCAAAAAGAATTGTTCCACCATTGTAATTCGAAAAGGCACTAACTGTTTTCAAAAAAGTATTCGTAATCGTTTCCTTGAATTCTAATATTCTTGTTTCACGCATAGTAATCGTTCCCTTTCCAACCATAATGATTATAT
>NZ_JAFBIZ010000031.1 GCF_021531995.1 Faecalicatena contorta | reverse complement strand
ACCATCAAGATTATTAAAAAATAACGCACTAAAAATCATCATTTATGAATGAGTATAAAGAAAAAGGATTCATCGTACAGTAAGACTGCCAAATTTCTATGAGGACGTAGATTTGTTAGACAGTCTGTTAAACTGTGGTGTTGGTCCCGGACATATGGCTCAGATTTTCAAAAAGATTAATTTTGAATCCGACAAATATCTGATCGCCCTTCCCAATGCCGGATATCCGAAACGTATCCAGAGTCGGCAGCTTATATTTGACAACAACTGCGGATATTTCGCTGACAAGCTTGCTGATCTTTCCGCATTCGGTATGGACATTCTGGGCGGATGCTGCGGTACCAATCCTGCATTTATCAAGGCACTCTCAGATGTTCTGGATATCGAACAGCCAACGAAAGCAACCGTGACTCTGCAAAAATCAAAAATTGATATCCCCCCAAAAAATACGGGGTTTATCTATAACAAAGATGGATCATTAAAAAATAAAAAACTCATCGCTGTCGAACTTGCCCCTCCGATCTCTTCCAATGACGAAAAGCTTCTGGAGGCTGCTCATTTTCTTCAGAGTGAAGATGTGGATGTACTGACTTTCCCTGATTCTCCTTCCGGAAGAACTCGTGTTGATTCTGTCCTGATGGCAGAAAAGGTCCGACGAGCAACCGGTATGTGTGTGATGCCACACATTTGCTGCCGTGATAAAAATGCAATTGCTATGAGATCATTATTTTTGGGTGCATATATCAATGACATTCACAATTTTCTGATTGTTACCGGTGACCCGATTCCATCTCTTGCGAGGCAGAACATAAAATCTGTATTTAACTTCGATTCCGTCGGGTTAATGCAGATTGCAAAAGATATGAATGAAGAAACGTTCTCAGACATGCCAATTGCCTATGGTGGTGCTATTAATCAGGGACGACGCAATATTGATGTGGAGATAAAACGAGTGAAAAAGAAAATGGATACCGGTGCCTCATTTTTCCTGACCCAGCCCATTTTCTCCAAAGAAGATGCCGATCACGTCCGCTATATCAAAGAAATGACCGGCGCACGGATACTATGTGGAATCATGCCTCTCATCAGCCGTAAGAATGCGCTCTTTATGAAAAATGAAATCGCCGGGGTCACCGTCTCAGACGCTATTATTGAAAGATATCCCGAACACGGTTCAAAAGCAGAAGGAGAAGCAGTCGGAGTTGCAGTCTCCAGAGAGATGATCGAATATACATACGACTTTGCTGACGGATACTATTTCTCATTCCCGTTTAACAAAGTGCATTTATTGAAAGATATTATGAAATAATTCTTCAAATCTCTTCACCAACAGAACTGGAAAGGGATTGTTGCAAAATGATACAAATCTATTTTGCAACAATCCCTTTACTATTCGTTCGTTTCAAATACTCGTTTCATTGTTTTTTCGTCTTCTGTATACCACCTGTGAACAGATGGCACATACACCACAACCGCACGACACCCATCCTTTACCCTTGCATCGTCGTCAAATTCCATCCTCCAATGCTCTATATGTCCATCCGAGCAGAGAAACGGAAGAATCATATGATAATCCGCACATAATACACAATACTCGCAGAATTTTCCTGAATTCACAGCATTTCTGATTCTTCTGTTTTCGCGAACGTTTCTGCAATAACAGAAGATGATCCAGATCAGGCATACACTACCGATTCCGATCGCAGTCCATCTCCGAAAGTCTTCAAAAATAATCGACACAACAAATACAATACTGACATCTGCACTCCCCAGAAGCAAAGTATCGATCAGACTTCTTCGAAGACACTTGCGATATTTATAACGACAATAGGCACGGGAAGCCGTATCACTCATTTGAAGCATCTGATAACACTTCTCCTGCCGGGTTCTGTCCCATAAACACTCCTGTTCCATATTACTTCTCCTTTATGGATGAATATCTTAGTTTCAATATCTCCTTCATAAAGCGCGTAAAAATGCCCGATCTACTCGACTACGGGAATACACTTAAAACATATCCTCCGGATATAGTGCACTGTCTATTGCCGTAAGATCTTCCTCCGGTATATACCAGACTCCTTCAGAATCGGGTTTTATATGGATCGTAATCATCTGTTCCTCTCCATAGGATGGATCTGAGAGTCTTGCTTTCATCAACTCATACATTTTCTGAAGAAACTGTTCATTCAGTTCTTCCTGCACCGGAACCTCCGTTGCATCTGCATACTGCTCTGTCAGCCAGGCTTCTGCCTCTTGCGTAACTCCTTCAAATGCAGTAAAAGCACAGACCTTTACGTCCAGCGTATAAGAATCATCTTCCTCTTCTTTTGCCTCACCGACTTCGTATTTCGCACTCTTTAGCATATCCTGAAACAGTTGCCTGTAGTTGGCTTTCAGCTCATCTGAGATTCCCAGCTCTTCAAAACCGCTTTCCTCCATGATCACATCCAGGTTGGCATCATAGATTTCCTGTGCCTCTTCATCTGTGGATTCCGTCTGTTCGATGTATTCTTTGAATTCACCTTTGTAGCTGGTATCCAGTATAGACTGCACATATGCCTGTGCGTCTTCTGCCGACATCGTTCCGCAGCCACCAAGCACCATAACAGAAATCAGGAATACTAAAGACAGTACGCATTTGCTTCTCATACATCTTCCCCCACTATTTTTCAATCAATTTTTTTCCGATATCAAAGCAGTCAAATGTCGCAAAGTAATCTGCCGGGGTCTCTGCTCTTCGAATCAGCTGTGTACTTCCGTCTTCTTTCAGAAGAACTTCTGCAGATTTTAATTTTCCATTATAATTATATCCCATGGAAAATCCATGTGCTCCTGTATCATGGATTACGAGAATATCACCGATATCAATCCTTGGAAGCATACGGTCTATTGCAAATTTATCATTATTCTCGCAAAGAGATCCGGTCACATCGTACTTATGGTCACATGGCTGATTTTCCTTTCCCATGACCGTAATATGATGGTATGCTCCGTACATCGCCGGGCGCATAAGATTCACTGCGCATGCATCCACCCCAATGTATTCCTTATGTGTGTGTTTCTCATGAATTGCAGTTGTGACCAGGCAGCCATATGGTCCCATCATAAAACGTCCCATCTCTGTATAGATCTCTACATCACCCATTCCTGCCGAAACCAGAACTTCTTCATAGACACGACGTACACCATCACCGATTGCGCGGATATCATTCGGTTCCTGATCCGGCGTATAAGGAATACCCACACCACCGGAAAGATTGATGAACTTGATATGTACTCCTGTTTCTTTCTGAAGCTTCACAGACACTTCGAACAATACTTTTGCAAGCATCGGATAATAGTCATTGGTTACGGTATTGCTGGCAAGGAACGCATGAATACCAAATTCTTTTGCACCTTTTTCCTTCAGGATCTTAAAAGCATCAAACAGCTGCTCTGTAGTCATACCATATTTTGCATCTCCCGGGTTGTCCATGATATCGTTGCTGATCTTGAACATTCCGCCCGGATTATAACGGCAGCTGATCGTCTCCGGTATATGTCCGATCGCCTTCTCCAGAAAGTCAATATGGGTAATATCATCCAGGTTGATGATCGCACCAAGCTTCTCTGCATAGACGAATTCCTCTGCCGGTGTATCATTGGATGAGAACATGATATCTGCACCCTTTGCACCAATCGCTTCAGACAGCATCAGCTCTGTATAGGATGAGCAGTCGCATCCACATCCATATTCTCTTAAAATATTGATCAGAAACGGATTCGGTGTAGCCTTTACCGCAAAATATTCACGATATCCCTTGTTCCAGGAAAACGCTTCTCTTAATGTTTCCATATTCTTCCGAATTCCTTTTTCGTCATAAAGATGAAACGGGGTCGGATATTCTCTGATGATCTCATCTAGTTGTTCCTTTGTTACAAATGTTTCCTTTTTCATTGTGCGTTGTTCTCCTCTCGTATGGACAGTAATTTGATTTCATTGGAAAGTGCAGTCTTATATAACTCCACAAAATTCTTTTTACCGGAGTACAGGCATGTATTCATACTTCCCTCTCCGTATTCGCCGGTCAGAACATATCTGGAATCTGCGATCACACCGATCTGTGTTCCTCTGCTTTCTCCTACATATACTCTGGCATTTTCAAAAGTTACCGGCTGATCCGTAATGATCACGACTTTTTTCTTTGCTTTCATAAGCTCCTGCAGTTCTCCTACGATCAGAAGCAGATAATTCCTTGTGCAGCTGATATAGACACGCTTATCTACCTGAGCCAGTATGTTGCGTATTTTATTCAGTATATGTTCTGCACCTTCTATCGTAATATAGCCCTCTGTATAGGTCTTTTCCGATGGCATATGGCTTTCCAGCCATTTTCTTGATTCTTCAAGCTTTCGTATCCGATTCTTGCAGAATTCATCAAGAGGAACAGGAATATACTTTCTTGTATTTCCCTCCTCCACAAGATACGCTGCCCCTTTCTCAGTCATATTTGCCAGAGAATTATAAGCATTCGACCTGGAGATTCCTGTCTGCTTGGCCACTTCGTATCCCGTTACTTTTCCCTCTGTTGACAGGCACTGGTAGATACACGCCTCCTGTCTGGTCAGTCCAAACTCCATCAGACGTTCCACAAAAGATCTTTCTTCCATCCTTTTTCTCCTGTTATATTTCAAAATATTTCTTTAGTAGTTCTCCACAGGAACACTGTATACGATATTTCCTTTTCTGTCAAGACATATCTGCATACAACATGGACCGGAGACGAAAAAATTCGTTGTTTTCCATCTCCGGTCCGTATATGCCTTATATCATTAATCAACAACCGCAATACGCATCATATTGCTGACACCTGTTTTCTGTCCTGCCACGTTTGTAGACGGTATGCCTGCCGTCAGAATCACCACATCTCCTGTCTCCGCCATCTGCTTTGCACAGATCAGGTCAATCGCACTGTTACAGATATCTTCCGTTGTACGTACTTCAATAGATTTCAGTGGTCTGACCCCCCAGTAGATCTGCATTCTTCTCAGGGTCGCTTCATTCGGGCTGACTCCTATGATGTCCATCTTTGGTTTAAACTTGGATACTACTCTCGCAGTAGCTCCGGATACCGTAGGCGTAATAATACATTTCGCACGAAGGTTGTTGGCCGTTGTCACGGTTGCATGTCCGAGTGCACTGGACGCACTCTTCATTCTATGCTCACCGGCCTTTTTCAGAATCTGCTCGTAATCCAGATGTTCTTCTGTATTTTCTACGATGTGAACCATCATCCGGAGTGCTTCAATCGGATATTTTCCCTGTGCAGTTTCGCCCGAAAGCATCACTGCATCCGTTCCGTCATATACGGCGTTCGCAACGTCTGTTACTTCCGCTCTGGTCGGGCGCGGATTACGAATCATAGAATCCAGCATCTGCGTCGCAGTAATAACCGGTTTGTAGTTATCGTTACACTTTTGAATCATCATTTTCTGCAGATACGGCACTTCTTCCGCTGGTATTTCCACACCAAGATCACCTCTGGCAACCATAATTCCATCAGCACATCGAATGATCTCATCGATATTCTTGATTCCCTCTGCATTTTCAATCTTGGCAATCACCGGAATATAAGGAGCGCCGCACTCTTTCAGATACGCCTTGATCTCAAGAATACATTCTGCATTTCTGACGAAAGAGGCTGCAATAAAATCTACCTGCTGTTCTACTCCAAACTTCAGATCTTCTCTGTCCTTCTCTGTAATTGCCGGGAGTCTTACCGGAACATTCGGTACATTCACACCTTTGCGTTCTCCCAGCTCTCCACCATTTATAACTTTGCAGACAATCTCTGTATCTCTTTTTTCTTTTACTTTCAGCTCAATCAGACCATCATCGATCAGGATTGTACTTCCAACCTGCACATCTGCAGTCAGTCCCGGATAAGTGATCATAGTTCTTGTCTCATCACCAACGATCTCTTCCGTGCAAAGAGTAAAGATACTTCCCGCCTTCAGCTGTACTTTTTTTCCATCTTTCAGGACTCCTGTACGGATCTCCGGTCCTTTCGTATCAAGCAGTATTGCGATTGGCTTCTGTTCTTCTTCACGGATTCTTTTTAACATATCCATGCGCATCTTCTGCTCTTCATGGTCTCCGTGTGAGAAGTTAAATCTCGCAATATCCATACCACTTTGAACTAACTTTCTCATGATATTCTCGTCATTCGTATTTGGTCCCATTGTACAGATAATTTTTGTCTTTTTCATATTTTATCTACCTTTCTTACTCTCAATTTCATCAGTGTAACTTTTCTGTCAGACATTACTTGACGTGTGTATGGGTAAACAGATGATCCTGGCAATATTCATAATTGCCATTACATTTTGAACAATACCTGAATTCCAGATCCGGATCGTCAAGTTCTGTCCGTCCGCAGACCGCACAGCGGTGCTTTGCGCCGTTTGCATATACATTGACAGGACGGCTTGCCTGATTTACCTTTCGCTTAAAATCACTCTTTCTCTTCATTTGTTTTGGCGAATATGGCTGCATATTTCTGGAGCCCAGGAAAAAGAGCAGGAAATTCAAAATTGCAATAAATGCCGCCAAAGCATTTGCCTTATAATATGCCCCGTATATGCTTCCTCCATAAGCCGGAAGAAATGCCTGCACCACTGCATACAGGAAATACAGGCCGTCAATCAGTGCCAGCCATTTTACTTTCACCGGAATGACAAAGAAAAGCAGAAACTGCACATCCGGATATAAAGCCGCAAATGCAAAGAACAAAGACATATTCAGATACCAGGTATCCATTGGAAGAACCATCCCGGTCAACAGGTATGCAAGAATTGCCCCGATCACTGTAAAAAATATCCCCGAAAAGAAATACAGGTTAAATCGAAAAGCACCCCAGGCATATTCCAGCTGTTTACCAATCATATAATACAGATACAGTGAAAAGACTATGAATATCAGACTGCTGGAAGGTGCCTGAATAATAAATGTAAATATTCTCCACACCTGTCCTTTCAGTATCATGCTGGCATCCAGCGACAGATACTGGTAATAAAAAGAAGGATTCACAAGATTCAGAATAAATCCTGCTGCATACAGGATGATAATATAGTACATCAGATTCGGAATTGCGTATCTTCCGAACTTTCTTTCCAGTTTATTCAGCCAATTATTCATACAAAAACTCCTTATTATGATATTACACTGTAGACATTCTAACGTTTTAGATTTTATTTGTCAATTCTGCCATTCAAAGTTAACAGCTTTTTCACAAATATATAGCATTTGTTAATTGTCTTTTCCCGTCTTTTGTCGTATAATGTTACAGGTTGTAAAACGGCAAAATGCATTTAATAGGAAGAAACACATATAAATGTTTATATGACAAGGAGTTACATATTATGAATCGTAAGGAACATTACACACTTGGCATCGACATCGGTTCTACCACCGTTAAGATTGCCATATTAGATGAAAATCATGAAGTGGTATTTTCTGATTATGAGAGGCATTTCGCAAACATCCAGGAAACACTTTCTGACTTGTTGGGAAGAGCACTCTACAAATTAGGTCCGATTCATGCTTCACCGGTCATTACCGGTTCCGGCGGTCTTACACTTGCCAAGCATCTCAAAGTCCCGTTTGTTCAGGAAGTCATTGCTGTATCCACTGCTCTGCAGGACTATGCTCCACAGACAGATGTCGCAATCGAACTTGGCGGTGAGGATGCCAAGATCATATATTTTGAGGGCGGTAACGTGGAACAGCGCATGAACGGCGTATGCGCCGGAGGTACAGGATCCTTCATCGACCAGATGGCTTCTCTTCTTCAGACAGACGCCTCCGGACTGAATGAATATGCAAAAAACTACAAAGCTCTCTATACAATTGCTGCTCGATGCGGTGTGTTTGCAAAAACAGATATTCAGCCACTGATCAATGATGGTGCAGCCAAAGAAGATCTGGCCGCCTCCATCTTTCAGGCAGTTGTGAATCAGACCATCAGTGGTCTTGCCTGCGGAAAACCAATTCGCGGTCATGTGGCTTTTCTGGGTGGGCCATTACATTTCCTTTCTGAACTCAGAGAGGCTTTTATCCGTACGCTGAAACTGGATGATGAACACACAATCGCACCGAAAAACTCTCACCTGTTTGCCGCTATTGGATCTGCAATGAATGCAAAACAGGATCAGGACGTCTCCCTTCGTGAAATGCAGAACCGCCTTGATGGAAAGATCAAGATGGAATTCGAAGTTGACCGTATGACCCCTCTTTTTGAAAGCGAAGCAGATTATCGGGCATTTATAAATCGTCACGCAAAGCATCAGGTGCCGATCAAAGATCTTTCTACATACCGCGGCAAGGCCTTTCTTGGAATTGATGCCGGATCAACGACAACAAAAGCCGCACTGGTAGGAGAAGACGGAACACTTCTGTATTCCTTCTACCATAACAACGACGGAGATCCGCTCGGAACTACAATTTCCGCAATCAAGGATATCTACCGACAGCTTCCGGAAGGTGTCGAGATCGTACATTCCTGCTCTACCGGATATGGGGAAGCTCTCATAAAAGCCGCTCTCCTTCTGGATGAGGGAGAAGTTGAAACAGTCTCTCATTATTATGCCGCTTCTTTCTTCGAACCGGATGTAGACTGTATTCTGGATATCGGCGGACAGGATATGAAATGTATCAAGATCAAAAACCAGACGGTAGACAGCGTACAATTGAATGAGGCCTGCTCTTCCGGATGCGGATCTTTTATTGAAACATTTGCAAAATCACTGAATTATACGGTGGAAGACTTTGCGCATGAGGCATTGTTTGCAAAAAATCCAATTGACCTGGGTACACGCTGCACCGTATTTATGAATTCCAAAGTAAAACAGGCACAGAAAGAGGGCGCTGAAGTCTCCGACATCTCAGCCGGTCTTGCATATTCCGTCATCAAAAATGCACTCTTTAAAGTTATCAAAGTGTCCGATGCATCAGAACTTGGCGATCACATTGTCGTTCAGGGAGGTACCTTCTACAACAATGCTGTACTTCGAAGTTTTGAAAAGATTGCCAACTGTGAAGCAATCCGCCCGGATATTGCCGGCATCATGGGAGCTTTTGGAGCTGCTCTTATCGCACGTGAAAGGTACGTGGACTGTGAAGGCACCACTATGCTTTCGATTGAGGAGATCGAAGCATTAGAATACTCTACCACCATGACCAAATGTAAAGGTTGTACAAACAACTGTCGTCTTACGATCAATCATTTCAGCGGCGGACGCAAATTCATCACAGGCAATCGATGTGAACGCGGTCTTGGAAAAGAAAAATCCTCGAACAAGATTCCAAATCTGTTCGAATACAAATTAAAACGTTATTTTGATTACACACCGCTATGCGAGACAGATGCCAAACGGGGAACCATCGGTATCCCGCGGGTTTTGAACATATATGAGAACTATCCATTCTGGTTTACGTTGTTTACACAGCTTGGATTCCGGGTTGTATTGTCTCCGGTCTCTACCCGTAAAGTATATGAACTCGGAATCGAATCAATTCCAAGCGAATCTGAATGTTATCCGGCAAAGCTTGCCCACGGACATGTACAATGGCTGATCAACGAGGGTATACAGACGATCTTCTATCCAAGTATTCCTTACGAACGTCAGGAATTTGCGGAAGCCAACAATCACTATAACTGTCCGATCGTAACCTCTTATCCGGAAAACATCAAAAATAATATAGATGCCATCGTCAATCATGAAGTTGACTTTCTGCATCCGTTTATCTCATTTGCAAGTGAAGAGACCATATCTTACCGATTGATTGAAGAACTTTCCGAAAAATTCTCAATCCCTGTTCATGAGATCAAATCCGCTACGCATGCTGCATGGGAAGAGCTCAATGCCTGCCGCAGGGATATGCAGAAAAAAGGAGAAGAAACGATCCAGTTCTTAAGCGAAACCGGCAACCGCGGAATCGTACTGGCCGGACGTCCGTATCACATTGATCCGGAGGTAAATCATGGAATTCCGGAATTGATCAACTCTTATGGAATTGCTGTACTGACGGAAGATTCCATCTCCCATCTGCATCCAGCGGAACATCCGCTTAATGTTATGGATCAGTGGATGTATCATTCTCGTCTGTATGCTGCAGCCAACTATGTAAAAACAGTGGACAATCTGGATCTGATCCAGCTGAATTCCTTCGGATGTGGACTGGATGCAGTAACGACCGATCAGGTAGCATCCATTCTGACAGATTCCGGAAAAATATATACGACACTTAAGATCGATGAAGTGAATAACCTGGGGGCTGCCCGCATCCGTGTCAGATCTCTCCTTGCCGCGATCCGTGTCAGAGAAAAAAGAGGTGAAAAGCGCGAGATTCAGTCTTCCGCTATCGAAAAAGTAGTATTTACGAAACAGATGCGCGAGGAATACACGATTCTGTGTCCGCAGATGTCTCCGATCCATTTTGAACTGCTGGAAACAGCTTTCAATGCTTCCGGCTATCATCTGGAAGTATTGCCGAACGATAATAAACAGGCCGTAGATGTGGGACTGAAATACGTCAATAATGACGCCTGCTATCCTTCTCTAATGGTGGTCGGCCAGATTATGGAAGCAATTCTTTCCGGAAAATACGACACACACAAGATTGCCGTTATCATCAGCCAGACCGGCGGAGGGTGCCGTGCATCCAACTACATCGGATTCATCCGCAGAGCGCTGAAAAAGGCAGGTTATGGTTATATCCCGGTAATTTCCATCAACTTAAGCGGTCTGGAGGACAATCCGGGATTCAAGCTGACCCCGAATCTGATTCTTCGCGGTGTCTATGGCGTGATATTTGGAGATATCTTTATGAAATGTGTATATCGGCTGCGACCATATGAGGCAGTTCCCGGTTCTGTCAATGCAATGCACCGAAAATGGGTTAAAGTGTGCCAGGAATTCCTCTCCAACGGATATCCGGGCCGCCACAGATTCAATCAGCTGTGCCGTGAGATCATTACAGACTTTGACAACCACATAGAATTACTGGATATCAAAAAACCACGAGTTGGTGTTGTTGGTGAAATTCTTGTAAAATTCCTTCCGGCAGCCAATAATTATCTGGTTGAACTTCTGGAAAGTGAAGGCGCAGAGGCTGTCGTTCCGGATCTTCTGGATTTCCTGCTCTACTGCTTCTATAATCAGAACTTTAAAGTATCACATCTTGGTATGAAGAAGTCCAAAGCATGGACCGGCAATCTGGGAATCAAAGTACTGGAATGGTTCCGTGCCCCTGCTACCAAAGCATTTGCACAGAGCAGGCACTTTGATCCACCGGCCAAGATCCAGGATCTGGGTAAGATGGCATCCGATATTGTATCTCTTGGAAATCAGACCGGCGAAGGCTGGTTCCTGACCGGCGAAATGTTGGAACTGATCCACAGCGGTGCGCCGAATATTGTATGTACACAACCATTTGCCTGCCTTCCAAACCATGTCGTAGGGAAGGGTGTCATCAAAGAATTACGCAGACGCTATCCAGAATCCAATATCGTAGCTATTGATTTTGATCCGGGTGCAAGTGAGGTAAATCAGCTGAATCGTCTGAAATTGATGCTTTCAACTGCCAACAAAAATCTGGAAAAACTAATGAAGTAAACAACTTAAGGGACGGCCGTCTTGCACAGCCCGCCCTGATATGGAGGTATATATATGGTTGATACATGGGACATTACTATTCCTGAACTTACTGCCGACGAACCCCGAAAAGCCTATGTCTATCTTCCGGAATCGTATCAAGAAGATTCCGATCAGCGCTATCCGGTTCTGTATATGTTCGACGGACACAATGTATTCTTTGATTCGGATGCCACTTACGGCAAAAGCTGGGGAATGAAAGAATATATGGATGCGACGGCCAGTCCTTTGATCATTGCCGCAGTAGAATGTAATCACAGTCCCGACAACGGACGACTCAAGGAATACTCACCTTACAGTTTTCATGATTCCCGTTTTGGAAACATTACCGGTAAAGGAAAAATTACCATGGACTGGATGGTCCATACGTTCAAAAAAGAGATTGATCAAAACTATCCGACTCTTCCGGATCGAAAACACACATTTATCGCCGGAAGTTCCATGGGCGGTCTGATGAGCCTGTATGCAGTCATGAAATACAACCAGTTTTTTTCCGGCGCAGCCTGCTTATCGCCTTCTCTCTGGGTGGATCTCCCTAAGATCACTCGCCTGATCGAGCGCTCCAGACTCCGCCCCGGAACGGTCGTCTATATGGACTATGGCTCAAGAGAACTGAAAAACCATCCCGGCATGTTAAATCAGTTTCAAAAAACAGCATCTCTTCTTCTGAAGCGACATGTGATGCTGAACTGCCGGATCGTTCCGGATGGCGAACATTGTGAAGCCAGCTGGGAAAAACAGATTCCATTTTTCATGAACACCTTGTTATACGAACGATAGGAGATATAATATGAATGTACAATATTTTAAGCAATACAGCTCTTCTCTGAACAAAGACATGGAATGCAAAGTATATGGCCATGCCGGTCGTCCGGTTCTCTTTATTCCCTGTCAGGATGGACGTTTCTTCGATTTTGAAAACTTCCATATGACAGACACCTGGGAACCATGGATTGAATCCGGTGAAGTTATGGTATTTTCCATTGATACGATCGATCAGGAAACCTGGTCAAACAAAGACGGAGATCCCCGCTGGCGCATCTGCCGGTATGAACAATGGATCCGCTACATTACTGATGAGATGGTTCCTTTCATACGCGCAATGGTTAACGAGTATAACGGATGGACCGGCGAACCTGGCATACTGGTATTTGGCTGCAGCCTTGGGGCAACACATGCTGCCAATCTGTATTATCGCCGCCCGGATCTTTTTGACCGTCTGCTGGCGCTCAGCGGAATCTATACATCCGAATATGGATTCGGATCTTATATGGACGATCTGGTGTACCAAAATTCACCGGTTCACTATCTTCCGAATCTGCCCCTGGATCATCCATACATCCCGATGTACAATGCGCAGAAGTCTGTCATCTGTGTCGGACAAGGCGCCTGGGAAATACCTGATTCTACCAGATATCTGGATTCCATCCTGAAAAGTAAAGGGATTCAGACCTGGGTCGATTATTGGGGATGGGATTGCTGCCACGACTGGGACTGGTGGTATAAGCAAGTTACTTATTTTGTCCCATATTTATTGGATTAGAGTGTTTTTCTTTTGTAATCAATGTTATAGTTATTTTACACACAAGAAAGAGAGTGAGTACGAATGATGAAGAATTTTATTTTTATTTCTCCGAATTTCCCGACAAACTACTGGCAGTTCTGTGCAGAACTGAAAAACAACGGACTGAATGTTCTTGGTATCGGCGATCAGCCTTACGATGAACTGTCTCCGGAGCTGAAATACAGCCTGAATGAATATTATAAAGTAGGCAGCCTTGAGAACTATGATGAGGTATATCGTGCTGTTGCATTTTTCACTTACAAATACGGCCGCATCGACTGGCTGGAATCCAACAATGAATATTGGCTGGAACGCGACGCCATGCTTCGCACAGACTTCAACATTAACACCGGCTTCCATACCGAAGATATGACCCGTATCAAATACAAGTCAAAAATGAAAGAATATTATACCAAAGCCGGCATTCCGGTGGCCCGTTATCATCTGGTGGATGACGTTGAAAACTGTAAGAAATTCATAAAAACTGTAGGATACCCTGTTATCGTAAAACCAGATAACGGCGTTGGTGCATCCCACACATTCAAGTTATCCAGCGATGAAGATCTGATTCAGTTCTTTGGAGAAAAAGATGGGGATACTCTGTATATTATGGAGGAATTTATCAATGCAGAAGTGAACTCCTATGACGCCATTATTGATTCTCATGGAGAACCAATGTTTGAGACTGGTAATGTAACTCCGGACTCTATCATGGATATTGTAAATAACTCCGATAATTCCATCTACCACATTGTAAAAAATCTTTCTAAGGATGTACAGGCAGCCGGACGTGCAACAGTAAAGAGCTTCGGTGTAAAGAGCCGCTTTGTTCACTTTGAATTTTTCCGCCTGCTCAGCGACCATGAGGGGATGGGCAAAAAAGGAGACGTTGTGGCTCTTGAGGTAAATATGCGTCCTTGCGGCGGTTTTTCGCCTGATATGATGAATTACGCCAACAGTACCAATGTATATAAGATCTGGGCTGATATGATTGCATTTGACCGTTCTACACTTCCAGAAGGAAGACATGGTTACTGCGCATACGCCGGACGCCGCGACGGCAAGGATTTTGTTCTCAGCCATGAAGAAATTCTTGAAAAATACCATGACAACTTGAAAATGGTAGACCGTATTCCGGATGTACTCTCCGGAGCAATGGGCAATCAGATGTATGTCGCATTGTTTGATACCAAGAAAGAAATGGACAGCTTTTATAAGAATGTTCTGAAATGCAACTAGTCAAAAATAATTCTTGAGTTCCAATATGGCAATAAAAGAAGTGGGGTTGAGATTGCTCTTCCCCACTTTTATTGTACTAACAAATAAATGTTGTCAATTTTTTAGAACTTGCCAGCCTTAGCTGCTTCCTCTACAGAAACTGCTACTGCAACAGTCATACCAACCATCGGGTTGTTTCCTGCACCGATCAGACCCATCATCTCTACGTGAGCCGGTACAGAAGAAGATCCGGCAAACTGTGCATCAGAGTGCATACGTCCCAATGTATCTGTCATACCGTAAGAAGCCGGTCCTGCAGCCATGTTATCCGGATGAAGTGTACGTCCTGTACCACCGCCTGATGCTACTGAGAAGTACTTCTTACCCTGTTCGATACATTCTTTCTTATAAGTACCTGCAACCGGATGCTGGAAACGTGTCGGGTTTGTAGAGTTACCTGTAATAGATACATCTACGCCCTCTTTATGCATGATAGCAACACCTTCACGTACGTCATTTGCTCCGTAGCAGTTTACTTTGGAACGAAGTCCGTCAGAGTATGCAATTCTCTGAACTTCTTTTAATTCGCCTGTATAATAGTCATATTCTGTCTGAACATATGTAAATCCATTAATTCTGGAAATGATCTTTGCAGCGTCTTTTCCAAGACCATTCAGAATAACACGAAGAGGTTTCTTACGTACCTTGTTTGCCTTCTCTGCAATACCGATTGCACCTTCAGCTGCTGCGAATGATTCGTGACCAGCCAGGAATGCGAAGCAGTCTGTATCTTCTTCCAGAAGCATCTTTCCTAAGTTACCATGTCCAAGACCTACTTTACGCTGATCAGCTACAGATCCCGGAATACAGAAAGCCTGAAGACCTTCTCCGATTGCTGCTGCTGCGTCAGCTGCTGTCTTGCATCCCTTCTTGATTGCAATTGCTGCACCTACTGTATAAGCCCAGCATGCATTTTCAAAACAGATTGGCTGGATGCCCTTGATCTGGTTGTATACATCAAGTCCGGCATCCTTTGTGATCTTCTCAGCCTCCTCGATAGAAGCGATGCCATAGCTTGCTAATACTTCATTGATTTTATCAATTCTTCTTTCATATGATTCAAATAAAGCCATTTACTTATCCTCCTGATTTCCTTACCTATATGTATCCTGTCGGTCTACTACTCTTTACGTGGATCAATAATCTTCACTGCGTCTGCAACACGTCCATACTGTCCTTTTGCTTTTTCCCAAGCATCGTTTGGTGTGTCACCTGCTTTGATGAAATCAGTGAATTTTCCAAGGCTTACGAACTGGTATCCGATGATCTCATCGTTTGCGTCCAAAGCAATACCTGTTACATAACCTTCTGCCATCTCAAGATAACGAGGTCCTTTTGCAAGTGTTCCGTACATAGTACCTACCTGAGAGCGAAGTCCCTTTCCAAGATCTTCCAGTCCTGCACCAACTGCAAGTCCGTCTTCTGAGAATGCACTCTGAGTTCTTCCGTATACGATCTGTAAGAACAACTCTCTCATAGCTGTATTAATTGCATCACATACAAGGTCTGTATTCAATGCCTCTAAAATAGTTTTTCCTGGAAGAATCTCAGAAGCCATAGCTGCAGAATGTGTCATTCCTGAACATCCGATTGTCTCAACCAGTGCTTCCTGAATAATACCATCCTTTACGTTCAAAGTCAGCTTGCAGGCACCCTGCTGAGGAGCACACCAGCCAATACCATGTGTAAAGCCGGAAATATCCTTTACTTCTTTAGCCTGCACCCATTTTGCTTCTTCCGGAATCGGAGCCGGTCCGTGATTTGCACCCTGAGCTACCGGACACATCATTTCTACTTCCTTTGAATAAATCATTTTAAAACTCCTTTCAACTATATGCGTATTTACTACTGTAAGGCTTGTTATAACTTTAACACCATACCCGGCTATTATTTTCTCATATATTCCACCATTCGTCAATATTTTTTGTTATCTAAAACCTGCCGAATATTACAGTCTTTTTCCCTGTAGACAATATTATTTTAACAGTTCCTCTCTTAAAAGTGTCAGTGCTCTTGCAACTGCAGATTCCCTGTTTTTACTTCGGTTCCCGGTAAAATGACATTCTTCCACTCTCACATGTCCTTTTACATAGCATCCGATATAGACAAGACCCACCGGTTTTTCCGGTGTTCCTCCCCCGGGACCGGCAATTCCCGTCACACCAAGAGCTGCATCCGCCCCTGCCGCGCGTGCCGCTCCTTTTGCCATCTCAGCCGCCGTCTGTTCACTGACAGCTCCGTAAGTTTCAAGCGTCTCATGTCTTACACCAAGAAGATGTTCCTTTGATTCATTTGCATACGTCACATATCCTTCTTTATATACATCAGATGCACCGGATACATTGAGAAGTCTGCCTGCAAGCAGACCTCCGGTACAGGATTCGGCCGTTGTCACTGTCATCTTCTGATCAGCCAACATATGAACCACGACATCTTCCAGAGAAACATCCTCACACATTGTATAGATCTTATCTCCGAACCTTCGGGACAATTCTTCCAGCATTGGTTGCATCAGCTTCTCGGCCGCCTTTTCATCTGCCGCTCTGGCTGTCACGCGAAAATGTACTTCTCCCGTCTTGGCATATGGTGCGAGCGTCGGATTCGTCTGCGCGTCCATCAGATCTGATACCATCGTCTCTGCACTGCTTTCTCCGATGGAACAGATCTTGACCATCCTGGAGTAGATTCCCTCCGGCTGCATACGGGTCAGATAAGGTACAATATCCCTCTCAAACATCGGCTTTATCTCATTCGGAGGACCCGGCAGAAGAATTACTATTTTCCCATGGTCTTCAAGAATCAGACCGGGTGCAGTACCATTGTGATTGTCAATCACGATCGCACCTTCCGGAACCAGTGCCTGCTTCCAGTTATTCTCCGTAATCTGTCTGCGATGATTTCTCAGAAAATATTCCTGAATCCGTTCTTTCGTATGCACATCTTCATAGAGCGGTTTTCTGAAAACCTTTGCAGCAACCTCCTTAGTAATATCATCTTTCGTAGGTCCGAGACCTCCGCTGAGGATTACGATGTCTGATCGGGACAGCGCAGTCTGCAGTGCGGCCTGCAGACGATCTTCATTGTCTCCTACCACACTCTGATGATAGCAGGATAAACCCAGCATCGCACATTTTTCAGACAGGTATGCCGCATTGGTATTTACAATATTCCCAAGTAATATTTCCGTACCGACTGAAATCAGTTCTACTATCATGGATTACATGCCTCCCTGAGTCAATACCTGAACATTCTTGGCTACATAATCGATCAAAGACACAACCGTCAGAACCAGAGAAACCCAGATCAGTATCGTTCCGAACAGGTCAAAAGCACCCCCGAGATCTGCAATCAGCACAATGATCATAGCCATCTGGGAAACTGTTTTAAACTTGCCCCAGTAGCTTGCCGCAATCACAATTCCATTATCAGATGCCACCAGACGGAATCCGCTGATGATAAATTCTCTGGCAATAATGACGATCACAAACCACGCTTCCAGCTTTCCCAGTGGGATCATACAGATCATAGCAGAGCATACCAGAAGCTTGTCTGCCAGAGGATCCATGAATTTTCCAAAGTTCGTTACCAGATTTCTAGCTCTGGCGATCTTGCCATCCAGCATATCCGTAAGACTTGCCACACAGAAGATAATCAGCGCAATCCATTTATTGGCAGCTCCTCCCACATCAGTCAGCATGAAAAACACAAAAAACGGTACCATAATCACTCTTAAAACAGTTAATTTGTTTGGTAAATTCATTACATCAACTCTCCTATCAAATCATATTCCAATGCTCCGGTTACTTTTACTTTCGCAAAATCTCCGGTCATTAGTTCCTCATCTGTATTTATGAAAATAAGACCATCTACATTCGGAGCATCTTTGTAAGTACGCCCCACATATGCATTTTCATCGGCCACTTTTCCTTCAATCATAACCAGTACTTCCCGTCCAATCATATCTTCCGCCTGTTCAAATACAATATCCTGCTGCAATTCCATGATCTCTGCCTGGCGTTCCTCTTTTATATCCTCCGGTATCTGATCCGGCATGGATGCTGCCGGCGTATCTTCCTCCGGAGAATAAGTAAATACTCCCAGACGGTCAAACTCCAGATCATCTACAAATTCCATGACTTCCTCATGCTGTTCTTTCGTCTCTCCCGGAAATCCTGTAATCAGCGTAGTACGAAGTGTAATATCCGGGATTTCCTGACGCAGCCTTTCGACAATCTCAATCAATTGCTTTTTGGACGTTCTTCTTCCCATTCTTTTCAGGATCTCATCATTGGCATGCTGTATCGGAAGATCCAGATAATGGCAGATCTTCGGTTCTTCTTTCATAACCTGAATCAGATTTGCATCAATCTCTTCCGGGTAACAATAAAGGATTCGGATCCAGCGGATTCCTTTCACCTCACAGAGTCTTCTGAGAAGTACATGCAGGCTTTTTTCACCGTACAGATCCTTTCCATACAGAGTTGTCTCCTGCGCAACCAGGATCAATTCTTTCACCCCTTGCTCTGCAAGTTCTTCTGCTTCTTTTACCAGACGCTCCATTGGAACACTTCGGTAATTGCCGCGGATCTTTGGAATAATACAGTATGTGCAATGCTTATCACACCCTTCAGCAATCTTCAGGTACGCATAATGCCCGCCTGTTGTCACCATTCTGTGACTGTCCGTAAGCGGAAGTGCATTGACATCTGCAAGCTCCATATATCCGTTTCCTTCAAGTGCACTTTCCACCGCACCGACAATCTTATCATAAGATGTGGTGCCAAGAACTGCATCTACTTCCGGTATCTCTTTTTGAATCTCTTCCTGATATCTCTGTGCAAGACATCCTGTAACGATCAGCGCTTTCAGTCGCCCTTCCGCCTTGTACCGGGCCATATCCAGAATCGTCTGAATGCTTTCTTCTTTTGCATCATGAATGAAACAGCAGGTATTGACCACGATCACATCTGCCATTGTCTCATCATCTACGATCTGATACCCCTTTGCATCCAGAAGTCCCAGCATGACTTCCGAATCTACCAGATTTTTATCACATCCAAGTGATATAAATAATATATTCATCATTTCCTCCTTTTCGCCGGTCACATTGTGAAGACAGGCAGATACCTTACGGCATCTGCCTGTTATCTATCCTTTTACGGATTATTCCTCTTCTTCACCGATTACTTTAATCTTTCCCTGATTCAGTTCATCGATTGCAACGGACAACGGTTTTTCTCCTCCTTTGGCATCTACCAGAGGCATGGATCCGTCAATGATCTCTCTTGCTCTTTTTGCAGTAGCCATAACAATAGAATAACGGCTGTTTACGACTTTTGTCTCACCTTCTTCTACGTCCTTGTTTACTACGCGCATTAAATCTGTGTAAGATGGGTGTAACATACACTATTCTCCTTTCAATTCTTGTTTCATCTGCTCTATAAATGCGTAATTACGAAAACTTCTTCTGTGCTCTCCCTGAATAATCCGATGCACTTCTTCTACACATTCCTGAAGGTCATCGTTGATAATCAGATAATCATACTGATCCATTCCAAGAGCTTCTTCTTTTGCACGGTTCATACGGAATTCGATCACATCCATAGTCTCCGTGCCCCGGTTCACCAGACGCTTCTTCAGCTCCTGTGCACTCGGCGGCGTTACAAACAAAAGCAATGCTTCCGGAAACTTTTCCCTGACCTTAAGTGCACCCTGTATTTCAATCTCCAGGATTACATCTTTGCCCGCTTTCATCTGCTCTTCCACGTACTCACGCGGTGTTCCGTAGTAATTATCCACGTACTTAGCATACTCTATCAATTCATCTTTCGCAATCATTTTTTCAAATTCTTCTACTGTTTTGAAAAAGTATTCCCGTCCGTTTTCTTCTCCAACACGGGGATTTCTCGTTGTTGCAGAAATAGACAATGCATAATTCTTATACTTTTGCAACAGTTCTTTCATGATCGTTCCTTTTCCGGAACCAGAAAAACCAGATACTACGATCAGTATTCCTTTTTCTTCCATGAACTTACCCTCTCATTCTGTTATCATTCCTCTGAATCTATTCAATATTCTGAATCTGCTCTCTGACTTTTTCAATCTCGGTCTTAAGCTCAATTCCGATATTGGAGACTTCAAGATCATTCGCCTTGGAAAGAATCGTATTTGCCTCACGATTCATCTCCTGTGCGATAAAGTCCAGCTTACGTCCGATTCCATTCTCATCTGACAGAAGTGTTTCTTTCATGTGATTCACATGGCTTCTGAGTCTCACCACTTCTTCATCTGTACAGATCTTATCCGCAAATATAACAACTTCGGCAGCGATCCGTCCCTCATCCATCTGTGTATCTTCCAGAAGTTCTTTCACCTTCTCTTCAAGCTTCACACGATACTCTGCCAGAATCTTCGGTGAACGTTCTTCTATCTCACCCACAAGATTCAGCATACCATCCAGCTTACTGATCAGATCTTCCTTCAGGTGTTCGCCTTCCAGTGTACGAGTCTCCACAAACTGGCTGATAGCACCATCCAGTGCTTTCTTCAGTCCATTCCATAGTTCTTCTTCATCAACCGGCTGTTCTTCCATTGTAAGAACTTCCGGATAACGGGATAATGTAGAAACCCGAATATCATTTTCCAGAGAGAATGATTCCCCCATCTTTTTCAGATAAGACAAATATTCTGCAGCAAGTGTCTCATTATATTTTAACGACACCTGACTTTCTGACATGTCCTCATATGTAATAAATATATCTACTTTCCCACGGTGAACGCTCTGCTTCAACAGATTACGAATCGCATTTTCGAAAAAATTCAGTTTCTTCGGCATACGGATATTGGCATCCAGATAACGATGATTCACACTTTTCATCTCAACCGAAAACTTACGGTTTCCTTCTGTTATTTCACAGTGTCCAAAACCTGTCATACTTTTAATCATGTTAGAACCTCTTCTTAAATAATAATAATACAAAAAATTGTACGGTAAAAACCAGTATTATTATAAGTCATTTGGAATATCTCGTCAACTATGATATACTAATTAGAAAGTTACAGTTGGTACATGTTCAGACTGTAATAGCACAGGTTTTAACCACACTAATATATTATTACGAAAGGAATATCTATTATGGCATTTGACGGAATTACAGTTGCCGCTCTCGTTCAGGAACTTCGTTCCTGTCTTACCGGCGGCAGAATTGCCAAGATCGCACAGCCTGAGACTGATGAACTTCTCCTCTCTGTCAAGACACCAGAAGGATTACGAAGACTCTACATCTCTGCAAGTGCATCTCTTCCTCTTATATATCTAACCGAGGACAACAAACCAAGTCCCATGACAGCACCAAATTTCTGTATGCTGCTCAGAAAGCACATCGGAAATGGACGGATCATCGCTGTCTCGCAGCCGAAACTGGAACGAATCATCCGGCTGGATATCGAGCATCTGGATGAACTGGGAGATCTCTGTCGAAAAAAACTGATCGTTGAGATCATGGGAAAGCACAGTAACATTATATTCTGTGATGATCAGGATCGAATCATCGACAGCATCAAGCATGTCTCTGCCCAGATGAGTTCTGTACGCGAAGTTCTTCCCGGACGGGAATATTTTATTCCGGATACGCAGGAAAAGCTGGATCCCCTGACTTCAGACACCGATATCTTTATCAGAACACTCTCAGAGAAACCAATGCCCCTTGCCAAAGCAATCTACACAAGTTTTACAGGCATCAGCCCGGTTGTCGCGGAAGAGATCTGCGGTCTTGCCGGAATAGATTCCTCTGTTACAGCAAAAGCTCTCTCCGAAGATATCATGATTCATCTGTATCGTCAGTTTCAATATTATATGGAAGCAATCCGTACCAGCCAGTTCCGGCCTGTCATTTACTTTGACCACAATGCCCCGAAAGAATTCAGCGCACTGCCTCTGTCACACTTTCAGAATCTGACCAGTCAGACCTATGATTCCATCTCTGAAGTGCTTCACATCTACTATTCTACCCGAAACACACTGACGAGAATTCATCAAAAAAGTGCGGATCTCAGGCATGTTGTCTCAACAGCACTGGAACGTAATCGAAAAAAATTCGACCTTCAGACACGCCAGCTAAGAGATACCGAAGGACGTGAAAAATATCGTGTATACGGAGAACTGATCAATGCTTATGGCTACAATCTTGAGCCTGGTTCAAAAGAACTAAAAGCATTCAATTATTATACCAATCAAGACATCGTCATTCCACTTGACCCGACGATGACCCCACAGGAAAATTCGCAAAAATACTTTGCCAGATATAACAAACAAAAACGTACGTATGAGGCATTGAGCGAACTGATCCGTGAAACAGCCGATGACATACAGTATCTGGAATCCATCAGCAATTCCCTCGACATTGCCATAAACGAAGCGGATCTCACTCAGATTAAGGAAGAATTGATGCAGAGCGGCTATATCCGAAGAAAATATACCCGCAAAAAAGTAAAGATTACCAGTAAACCTATGCATTTTATCTCCAGTGACGGATATCACATGTATGTCGGAAAAAATAACCTGCAGAACGATGAGCTGACTTTTAACTTTGCCAACGGAGGAGACTGGTGGTTCCATGCAAAAGGTGCGCCCGGCTCCCATGTCATTGTAAGAACCAACGGCAATGAACTTCCGGACCGTACATTTGAAGAAGCGGGACGACTTGCTGCATATTATTCCAAAAACCGGGGTAGTGATAAAGTCGAGATTGATTATGTAGAAAAAAAACATGTGAAAAAACCGAACGGTGCAAAACCTGGATTTGTTGTATACTATACCAACTATTCTCTTATGATTGATTCTGATATTGCCGGCATCCGAATGCTTGATGAATAATATTATGCAATTGTTACAAGATAAGCCAGGATAATCGAATCCACATCGAAGCGTTCTTGTAACAATTGCATATTGTGTTCTATTTGTATGCTCTTTTATTTCTTTTGGTTCCACCTGAGATACAGATATCCGGTCACATCTGCAAGGAACCATCCGATCGGAATTGCCCACCAGATTCCATATACACCAATGAGCTTGATCGGAGCCAGGATATATGCAAGCAGAACTCTGGTTCCAAGCGATATCACCGTAAGCACTACCGACATCTCTGGTTTACCGATTGCACGATAATATCCATACCACAACATAAGAATTCCAATTCCAAGATAAAATGATCCTTCGATCCTGAGATATTCAACACCAATGCGAATAATCTCCACTTCAGAAGGCTGAACAAATATTAACATCAGATACCTCGCCAGTAACACAACCGCAACCGATACACCAACGCAAAAAAGCACAGAAGTAATGATTGCCGATCGTACTCCCTTATCCACACGCTGCTGCTTTCCAGCACCGCGGTTCTGTGAGATGAAAATGCAAAATGCATTGGCAAATTCCTGTGCCGGCATATATGCAAATGAGTCAATCTTAACTGCTGCAGCAAATGCTGCCATTACCGCTGTGCCAAAACTGTTCACCAGCCCCTGGATCATAAGAATCCCAAAATTCATAACCGATTGCTGAACACTTGCGGCAATTGAAAAATGCATAATCTCTCCAAGCGAATCTCTGCTCTTTCTGATCGTCTGCAGTCCCATTGATAGTCGAAGTGACGGTTCTTTGACCCATGTATACAGTGCAATCCCCACACCAGATACGATCTGTGAAACCACCGTCGCCCACGCAGCTCCCGCAATCCCCAATTCAAACACCAACACAAACAGAATATCAAGAAAAATATTGAGAACGGAAGAAATTCCAAGAAACAGCAGTGGAATCACAGAATTTCCTACTGCTCTTAATAAAAAAGCGAAAAAATTGTACAAAAAAATAAAAAAAATTCCCAGGAAGATTACCCACACATATTCTCTGGTCATCTGCTGAATATCCACCGGAATCTTCAAAAGACGCAAAATGATATCGATCAATACAAATACAAGGACATTCATTGCTACCGTGATCACTCCAATAAAAAGAAAAGAAGAGGTTATTCCCTCTCTCAGTTTCCGATGGTTTTCCTGTCCGAAATAAAACGAAAAAACAGTTCCGCTTCCCATACACATTCCAATCAGCATAGAAGTAAGAAAAGTCATCAGCGTATATGCTGCTCCAACCGCTGCCAATGCCCCTGCTCCCAGAACCTTACCTACAATCAGCATATCTACGATATTGTAACATTGCTGGAGCAGGTTCCCAACAATCATTGGGCCTGCAAACACCAGCATTGTCTTTGTTATATTTCCCTGTGTCAGATCTTTTTTCATGATAAACTACCAATTTTTCAACGGTTTTCTTTTGTTCCCGCCAGATAATCAATGAACTGCTGCGCAGTTCTTCCGGATAATCCTCCATGGCTGAGTTCCCACTTGTTCGCCTCCAGCAAGAGCTGGTCTTCCGGCATATCGATCGAGCTTCTCCTTGCAAGCTGACGTACAATTTCCTGAAATTCCTTCTTGTCCGGCTTTCCAAAATAAATCGTCACGCCAAAACGTGCAACCAGAGACAGCTTTTCCTGTACCGTATCATTGGTATGAAGTTCCTCATCCCGATCTTCTTTATCCTTAAATGTTTCTCTGATCAGATGTCTTCTATTGGAAGTTGCATAGATCAACACGTTATCCGGTTTTCTCTCCAGTCCTCCTTCAATCACAGCCTTCAGATATTTATACTCAATCTCAAACTCTTCAAAAGACAGATCATCCATATAGATAATGAACTTATAATTTCTGTTTTTAACCTGTGCAATCACATCATTCAGATCCTGGAACTGATGCTTGTACACTTCTATCATACGGAGTCCCTGATCATAATACTGATTCAGAATCGCTTTGATGGAAGACGATTTTCCCGTTCCGGCATCGCCAAACAGCAGACAGTTATTGGCCTTTCTTCCTTCTACAAATGCCTCGGTATTCTCAATCAGTTTATTCTTTGCAATCTCATATCCGACCAGATCATCCAGATGCACATGCGCTATCTTGGTAATCGGTATGATCTCTGCACCATCTTCAACATGCTCTATGCGAAATGCTTTATGAAGTCCGAACTTACCAACACCGAATTCTTTATAAAACTGTGTCATAATACTCTTGAATTCTTCCGGCGTTTCCGCTTTTGCAAGACTTCTGCTTAACCCGCAGATTCTGTCGCGTACTCTCTGGTTGAATACCTTCCCATGTCCGCTCGTTCCCTGATAGTCACGAATCATTGACAAACAATCTACCCCCATGACTTCTTCCAGATCATGAAAATCATAGTCAAAGAGTTCTTTAAAGATTGCAAAATCATGAAGTGCAACCTGATTAATGCTTCCTTCTACTGCTCCTACGATTTCACAGGAAGTACTGTATGCATTTTCATGGCTTGCCATCAGATATGTCAGATAATTATGCCACAGATCTCCTTCAAATCCATGACTGACCGCCAGTTCAAGTATCTCGTTCACCGACTCGAACAGAAGCCCCTTCATATCCTCTATATTGTAATAGTCATTCTGGTAATTTTCCATCAGAAATGTCATATCCTGAAGGATCTGACCATTTTCCATGTGCTTGTATAATATTAACTCATTGGTTCTCATCTTCTACCACTCTTCCCTTTAATAATTTCCAAGAATTCTCAGATTCCGGCTTTCTTCCCGAAGTCCCCGGATCGCATTCTTCACTCCCGGCTCTGTCAGATTACCATCAAAATCAATGAAGAAGCGATATTCCCAACTCTTTCCCTCCATAGGTCTTGATTCAATCTTCGTCATATTCAAATCGTTATACACAAAATGAGACAGAAGATGATACAGAGAACATTTTTCATGGGGAATTTCAAAACAGATACTGATCTTCCTAGCACCTTTTAAAAACACCTTCTGATTAGTGATCACGATAAATCTTGTAGAATTATTCTTTTCATCATTAATGTCCTCGGCCAGTACCGATAATCCATAGACAGATGCCGCATATGCACTGCACACTGCTGCATGCCTTTTATCCTGATCTTCCAGAATCTTCTTTGCTGCGAGGGCCGTATTCGCCACACTGATCTGCTGCCAGTCCGCATGCTGATCCAGAAATCTGGAAGCCTGCATCAGAGCCTCTGCCTTGGAGTATACTCTTTCAATCTCAGATATGTTGGTTCCCGGAAGCCCGGACAACGTATTTTTAATCGGAATAATAGTCTCTCCCACGATATAGTTTTCAAATTCTACCAGAAGATCATAAATCTCATTAACCGCTCCTGCCGTGGAATTCTCGATCGGAAGTACCGCGTAGTCAGCAGCTCCCTCTTCAATTGCTTCCATCGCCTCACGAAACGTATGTACATGATAATTATTGCATCCTTTTCCAAAATAATGCTCCATGGCAGCCTGACTGTATGCACCTTCCGTTCCCTGAAATACAATTCTTGCGTTCTCCTTATCCAGAGAATCAATTTCAATAAATGGAAGCCGTCCAAGTGCCCCGGCATCCACAAGCTGCTGATACTGAAGCTTTCGGCTGATCGCCAGAAACTGTTTATAGACTTCACCGATTCCTTTTTTGTTAAACTCAGAGGTGACCTTATTCATTACTTCTGTAATCTTATTGCGCTCCCGCTGTCGGTCAAAGATCTTGTATCCATTTCTGATCTTATTCATTCCAATCTCTTCACAGATATTCATTCTCTCTTCATAGAGTTTCACGATCTGATCATCTACGTCACTTAATTTTACTCTCAGTTCCTCTAATTCTGTCATCTGTTATTCTCCTTCATACCATTACACATACGTTCTTATGCACAGTCTATCTTGT
>NZ_JAFBIZ010000311.1 GCF_021531995.1 Faecalicatena contorta | reverse complement strand
GGATAGCATTTTCAAACATATCCATGCATAGATTGTACTTTTTATTTTCAATGGCTTCAACCATATTAAGTGCTTCTGTTGGAACATTATGCGCAACTAAAATTTCCTTAATCAGATCAATTTTTTGGCGGATCGACTCTACAATTCCTCCCGTAACGGCTTCAATGTAAATTAATGCAATTAATTCTCCAATAAGCTCAAATTTTTTCTCAGCATCATATTTTTCACCCAAAAAGTCATTTTCACGTTCTAACAAACTTTTTTCATGCATAACATAATCATAAGCCGTATTTGTCATAAATATCGCCAATCTTTCATCTAATAACACCTTTTCACATTTTCTTAATGAAATCTTTGATGTCGAATAGAAAAAATTCAAATAACTATGCACACTGTTTGCAGAATTATTCCCTACATATCCTGTATCCGTAACAGATCTCACATATCTAT
>NZ_JAFBIZ010000310.1 GCF_021531995.1 Faecalicatena contorta | reverse complement strand
GGAATTCTTGAATGTAAGACCTGTAATTACAATGCAAGTAAGAAATGGGATGATGATGCAATTCCGGATAATTATGTGCTCCAGGTCAAACATTATCTGTCGGTCATGAACATGCAGAAAGCTTATATTGCATGTCTGTATGGGAATAATGAAGACGAATTTGTATTCCGCTATCTGGAGCGTGATCTGATGGATGAAGAAGACATCATAGAACAGGAAGTATTCTTCTGGGAGGAATATGTTGAAAAACATGTGGAACCACCGTATAACGGAAAGACAGACCTCATTTTAGATAGTATTCGGAGATCTGTGGGATATGCGGACATTAGTCTCCCGGAAATCGAATTATCATGTCTGGAATCTAAAAATCTTGAAAGATATCTTGCTTTAGCAGAAGAAAAATCCCAAATTGAAAAAAGAAAAAAAGAGATCGAATCGGAGCAGCGTGCGATCAG
>NZ_JAFBIZ010000309.1 GCF_021531995.1 Faecalicatena contorta | reverse complement strand
TAATTACACTCATAATGACCAGGGAGAATTATACAAAGATAGAAACGAAATTGCTCAGTATTGTGATGAGGATAAACTTATAGGATTCAATCACATAAGAATACACGATATGAAATTAGAAGATAGTATAACGATCCAAAAAGTAGAGGAATGTGCTGATAGATTCAATAATTTAGTTGATGATTATCAAAAGCTAAAAAAGCGTGCGAAAACGGTGGGGCTGCCTGTGCCTGAAATGAATAGGGTCCAAATGCAGCATGATATTGATTTATTGGAAAAACACGAGATTTATACCAAGAAGTTCAGCTCAGATTACTTTGATGTAGTATTAATTAGAATGTTAGAAGAGTCAATGTTTTTAAAGCGAATAGTAATTCATGAATTGGGACATGCAATAGCAAGTACATATGATGTTTCTGAGGATTCAGAAATATTGAAACTGTTTGAGAAATATAAAGA
>NZ_JAFBIZ010000308.1 GCF_021531995.1 Faecalicatena contorta | reverse complement strand
AATGATACCTGATACAAATGATAATCACCAAAACAGATATCCGAAAATCTGATTTTATTATCAATATGTGGTAGTGTTACAATTTTGCATCCCATCTGTTTTGCTATTTGTTTTGTTTTTTTTCTTTGTGAAATACTTTCCCCCAAAAAATATGCAAACAAATATCGTTCTTTTATGATCCTTTCAGAGATCATACTTTGCCATTTAGAACTATCTAACAATAATGTTGGATCCAAAACACAAGCAATAATCCTTCCAGTGAGCTGTTCTAAATATCTCTGTGCAGTTTTCTCCCTTACGGATATCCAGGAAAACTTTTCTAAATTGCTTTTCAGATATTCAGAATACCAATCAGGATAGATTGTTGTTGCAATACTTGATGCATAAGATAAACATTTTTTGTCCTCTGGAAGGAAATCCCATACATATGCTCCTTGAATAACTCCTGGTTTCCAAACTTGATCACTCCCGGTAAGAAATATAT
>NZ_JAFBIZ010000307.1 GCF_021531995.1 Faecalicatena contorta | reverse complement strand
GTGGCAGATCTTGACGATATCGAAAAGGAACCAATTATCTACAATACACTCACGAAACAAGTATATGAAAATGACCACTGGATAGACCGGGAGTTGGACCTAAAAGGTAAGCTCCTGATTTACACCAGGAGCTTCCCGTCAAGGTCCAACTCCCGGTCTATCCAGTGGTCATTTTCATATACCTGTTTCGTGAGTGTATTGTAGATAATTGGTTCCTTTTCGATATCGTCAAGGTCTGCCACGAGACAGTTTTTCCTGGCAATATAGGGATATAAGGCTGCCTCTACTTTTTTCCGCAGTTCTAAAGCCATCAGATGTATAAGAGTGACATCATAGGTCTGTGACATACAGTGGCTGATCTGCTTGATCATTCCTGAATCCTGAATCGTCTGATTAACTACATCTGCCTGCTCATCCATTGACACATCAGGATTGATCAGTAACTGACCGGTTACAATTGATTTGACAAAAGCAGTGGCTGTCTGATTTA
>NZ_JAFBIZ010000306.1 GCF_021531995.1 Faecalicatena contorta | reverse complement strand
CTATTAGATTCTATACTTATTTTGTGATTAAAACATTCAATCACTGAAGCAATATGAGAAAATGGTCTATTATGTGAATCTATCGAATCACCAATTTGACAACCTCCAGAACCATAATATTCAAATTTTCCTAATGCAATTAATAGCGCCGGGCACAAATACATAGAACCATGAATACACTTTCCTAAAAAGAAAGGAATGTTGGCATTACATATGGTACTTGCGTCAATAAACAAACGTTTGTTATATATTTTTGCAGTACCACCTAGTTCATTTATTATTGCGATAAAAACATATGTATCACTTACTATAGGTGGATTAACAATAACAGTCTTCATTTTGAGTGCAATAGTTAATGCTATTATTTGAACCATTGAATGTTTGTATCCATCCAAACTTAAGGAGGCATTAACTGGACTATTTTTGCTCACACTTATATTAATATTTTTATTTTCTCCTTTAAACAAAAAATCGGATAAACATTTATATTCCATAATAGAT
>NZ_JAFBIZ010000030.1 GCF_021531995.1 Faecalicatena contorta | reverse complement strand
TAGCATCCTTGACAGGAATCTCGCACATGATGTTTTATCAACAAGCGGCTGATGAAAGAAAATGCCCCGGAAAAAATCCAGGGCAAATATTTCAATTATTTTGGGACATTTTCAAAAATGGTTGACAGGGATTTTACTTGATTTTTATCTGAATTTGACGATTTGCCGTATGCTTTTTATATCTTTTGATTCCTGTACGTAGTATATATAAGAAGAAGTCCGATCAGAATCCCGGATGCATCCAGAATGACATCTGAGATCTGTCCGCTTCTCCCCGGTACATACAACTGATGAAACTCATCGCTCGCTGCATAGATGGTTCCGGTTACAAAAGCATACAGACCCATCTTCTTTTCTGCAATCTCTGAGATGGAAAGCCACAGCAGAATCCCCAGGATTGCATACTCTGATGCATGTGCACATTTGCGGACCGGATAATCAATCCGCTCCGCAAATACATCCTGCCGTTCTTTTGGCCATTCCTGAAATTCACTGATACATATCTCGCCGATCATCCGCCCGACGGATCGGCTTATCTGAGTTGACTCTTCTGCCGGGTTGGCGGAAAAGGAAAATATAACCGCCATCCACAAAAAGGTCAGAAGAGGAAATATCATTTTTTTCAATATCTACAGATCTCCAAACAAATCATTTTGATATACACCATCCGCAATCAGTTTTGCAAATGATTCTACTACCACCGGCTTGTCCTCTTTATAAGTAACGCCAAACCAGCGGTCCTGTGTCTGAAGGACTTTGACAGACATCTTGCCCTTCTGAAGCAGCCGATCAATGTAGGTCGGAAGAAGGTATTCTGCTTTCAGTTCCCTCTCCTCGTCTCCCCTGATCTCATGGAAGAAATCAACGAATCCTTCTTCCAGCAGATCCACAAACTCGGAAGTCAGTCCCCACATATTCATGGATACAAAAGAGTTGGTATCTATTGGCGTTTCTCCTGCTTTCGCTCCATGTTCCGTTTTTACAATATTATATGTTTCAACCACATCCGTCAGATAACCTTTTTTATCAACCGTACACACTCCTCTGGTTACACTTCCGTTTTCACTGAGCGTATTTCCCAGAATAAATCCCGCCATGCACAGATTGGACGCCCTCGCCGGTGTATAACCGGCCAGAAAATCATGTATCTTAACAAATGCTTCTTTTCCGTAATAATCATCTGCATTGATCACGGCAAAAGGCTCCTGTATAATCCCCTTACAGGCCAGGACTGCCTGTCCCGTCCCCCAGGGCTTCGTCCTTCCTTTTGGTCGCGTAATTCCCTTTGGAAGATCATCCAGATCCTGATAAGCATACTGTATCTCTACATTTAATCCGCTGCATATCTTCTCGATCCGATCGCCAATCGCTTCTTTAAATGCTTCTTCTATATCTTTTCGGATAATAAAGATAATCTTATTGAATCCCGCCTCAATTGCATCATGAATCGAATAATCCATGATAATCTCTCCATTTGGTCCAACGGACTCCAACTGCTTAATACCGCCGCCAAATCGCGAACCAATCCCGGCCGCCATAATCACTAATGCTATATCCATCTGTTTCTCCTTATCTTTTCATACATCAGTCCGTATTACAAACCAAGCACATCCGCAATTGCTCCCATTTCTTCAAGGGCAACATCGATCAGATCATCCAGGCTAAGTCCTGTATACTCAATTGCCTCCATATAATCTCTGTTTGCTCCTGCCGCAAAACGCATCTCGTTAAATCTCTTCATGACAGATTTGTGCTTTACACTGGCAATCTTTTTATCCGGATAAATCTGTGCAACTGCTTTCACAAATCCGCTCATCGGATCTGCTGCGAGTAATGCATATTGAATATTCGTCTTTGCTTTTACTCCGCTCTTTGGATTGTGTGCACAGATAGCATCGAAAAGCACCTTATCTTCAATTCCTTCTTTTTTCAGTATCTCCACGGAAGTAGGTCCGTGAACACTCAGATCATGTTGCCAGTCACACTGTTCTTCATCCAGATCATGCAGAAGTCCGGCAATCCCCCAATATTCAACTTTATCCGGAGCAAGCCTTTTTGCAAGCCCTTTCATAATCGCCTCAACAGCATAAGAATGAGTAATATAATTCTCTCCCTTCATATATTTCATTAAAATATCATGTGCTTCTTCTCTGTTCATTTTTCTTCCTCCCTGTTGTATACCGTATCAATGCATTTACAGTTATTGTAACACAGAATTATGTTTCTGTGAAGTTTTCCATCTGCTGCAGTTTGCATCCGTATTTTTCCGGAATTGATTTTCTTCTGCATCTTCGGTATAATTTTAAACAACTTGTCTGAATATGTACATTTTACAGGCATCCATATACCATACATACTGAGAGGATTTTTACCATGAACTTATCACCGCAAATGTTTTTAATTGTATGCCCTCTGGTTTTTCTCGCCGGTCTCGTTGACGCTATCGGCGGCGGAGGCGGGCTTATCTCACTTCCCGCCTATCTGATCGCGGGACTTCCTCCCCACACGGCAGTTGCTACTAACAAGCTTTCTTCTGCATTCGGGACAACACTGGCAACTTTACGGTTTGCACGAAACCGTCTGATTAACATAAAATTAGCAATTCCTTCAGTGATTGTTGCGATTGCCGGATCTTCCATCGGCTCTCATTTTTCTTTGATGGTTCCTTCAGATATCATGACCTGCATATTGATCGCTGTCCTGCCGCTGTCTGCATTTTTTGTTTTGAGCAAAAAGTTTTTCAACGATCATGGCTCAGACACTGTGATTCTGAACCGTCGCACCTATCTTACCGCTGCAATTGCTGCCTTTGTGATCGGTTGTTACGATGGCTTCTACGGGCCGGGGACCGGAACCTTCCTGATCATTGCTTTTACTGTTTTTGCAAAACTCAGCATCCGGACAGCTAATGCCCAGGCAAAGGTAATCAACCTGACAACAAACAGCACCTCTCTGGCAGTCTTCCTGATCAATGGTCAGGTTTTCATTCCCCTTGGCCTCGCGGCCGCTGCCTGTAATATGCTAGGCGGCTATCTCGGCGCTGGACTTGTCATGAAAAATGGTTCCAAAATCGTTAGACCCAGTATCATACTGGTACTGATTCTTCTTGGCTTCAAATTTGCAGGCGTCTATTAAGTCTGACATAAAAGAACGGATGCAAAAAAGGCATCGAAGCAGTTTTCACTGTTTCGATGCCCTTTTCATCTCTTCCTATTCTTCTGGTACTACGATCAGGTCTTTTGTAAAGTCATTCAGCACTTCACATCCGTCTTCTGTAATAATTACAAGGTCCTCAATACGAACACCGATGCCTTCCTCTGCGATATAGATACCCGGTTCTACAGAGAAGCACTGTCCAACCTGAATAATATCTGTATTTACAGATGATACATCACCGAACTCATGATCTTCAAGTCCGATAGAATGTCCGGTTCTGTGTGTAAAGTACTGTCCATACCCCTTTTCTTCGATGTAGTTTCTTGCCGCAAGGTCAACATCACACATTCTGTTACCCGGTTTTGCAGCTTCGATACCACGTCTGTTAGCCTCTACTACGATATCATAGATCTCTCTTGCGCGGTCAGATACTTCTCCGATAAATACGGTTCTTGTCATATCTGATGCGTAATTGTCTTTGAATGCTCCGATATCAAGGATTACACAGTCACCGCGTTTTCCCTTGGAATCATCTGTTACATGATGTGGATCTGCAGCACCTTTTGCATATGCTGTGATCGGATCAAATGATACATCCTCACATCCAAGATCTTTGTAGATTTCACGGATCTTTGCGTTCAGTTCTCTCTCTGTCAGTCCCTTTACAACCCATGGAATCAGTCTTTCCATAGCGATGTCATTCAGTCTGGAAGATTCTCTCATCAGTTCCTGTTCTTTTTCATCTTTTACCATACGGATGTAGTCAATGATAGGAGATCCGTTCACGAACTTGCTTCCGCCGCCCAGTTCCTGCAGACGAATCAAAAATCTTGCCGGCCATGTCTTATCAATACCCATGACCTTGTCTTTTTCTACGTATCTGCTTAAGATCTCTACGCCGTCTTCGATGTCATCATACCATACAAGATCTACACCAAGATCTTTTTCCTGCGGAAACAGTTTGTTGATAATCAGTTTGTGATTACCGTTTACATTCAGGTACAATGCAAGAAGTCTCTCTCCCGGAATAATCCACTTTCCTGTAAGATAGAAGATTGCAACCGGATCAGATACGATCATCTGTGGAATTCCGTGCTCCTCCATAGATTTTAATACTCTTGATACTTTTCCTTGGTCCATTATTGTCCCCAACCTTTCTTTGTCAAATATTACGATTCAGCAATCAGTCATTACCGATTTCTGCTGAATCCAATTATAGACTCTTGCACCAAAAAAGTCAATTACTCTACGTGTTTTACCTCCAAATTGTATACTATGAATAATCTATAATCTTTAATTTAAAATCCATCACAAAAGGATTGTCGCAAATTTTGCAACAATCCTTAATAACTGTTCCTATTCTTCTATAGTAACTTCTTCTGTATCCTCTTCCAGACCAATGTTATCATTCAGATCCATATCTTCATCCATTTCAATCGTTTCATCAAAGTCAAAATCTTCATCCAGAACAAGTTCATCATCCATAGACATTTCTGTATTCAGCTTGATATCACGATATTTTCTCATACCTGTACCAGCCGGAATGTGTTTACCGATAATTACGTTCTCCTTTAATCCGATCAATGGATCGACTTTGCCCTTAATCGCAGCTTCCGTAAGAACTTTCGTAGTCTCCTGGAAGGATGCAGCTGACAGGAATGAATTGGTTGCAAGAGATGCTTTTGTAATACCAAGG
Organism: Faecalicatena contorta; assembly: GCF_021531995.1. Taxonomy (GTDB): domain Bacteria; phylum Bacillota; class Clostridia; order Lachnospirales; family Lachnospiraceae; genus Dorea_A; species Dorea_A contorta_A. Next base: position 23,260 of record NZ_JAFBIZ010000030.1, on the reverse strand, counting down.
ATGATCTGCTCACCGGTAGCAGGCTCTTTTCCTTCTTTTACAAGTGCCTCATTGACATCTTCAAATTCCAGTCTGTCCACATTGGTTCCCGGAAGGAATTCGCTGTCTCCAGCCTCTTCAACACGAATCTTCTTCAGCATCTGGCGTACGATCACTTCGATATGCTTGTCATTGATCTCAACACCCTGCAGACGATATACTCTCTGTACTTCCTGGATCATGTAATCCTGAACTGCACGAAGTCCTTTGATTCTTAAGATATCATGCGGATTGACACTACCTTCTGTCAGTTCATCACCAGCTTCCAGTTCTGCACCGTCCAGAACTTTGATTCTGGAACCGTACGGAATCAGATATGCCTTGGATTCACCGGTCTCACGATTGGTCACGATGATCTCACGTTTCTTCTTTGTGTCATTGATATTGGCTGTTCCCGCAAACTCTGTGATAATTGCAAGTCCCTTTGGCTTTCTTGCCTCAAAAAGCTCTTCGACACGAGGAAGACCCTGTGTAATATCGTCACCGGCAACACCACCGGTGTGGAACGTACGCATGGTCAGCTGTGTACCAGGTTCACCGATAGACTGAGCTGCGATGATTCCGACAGCCTCACCAACCTGTACCGGCTCACCGGTTGCCATGTTGGCGCCATAGCATTTTGCACATACACCATTATGAGATCTGCAGGTCAGAATGGTACGGATCTTAATCTTCTTAAGCGGATTACCATTTTCGTCTACTCCGTTATTCACGATCATTTCTGCGCGTTTCGGAGTTACCATATGGTTTGCCTTTACAAGAATATTTCCGTCTTTATCCACAATGTTTTCGCAGAGATAACGTCCTGTGATACGATCCTGCAGGCTTTCAATCACTTCATTTCCATCCATGAATGCTTTTACATACATTCCCGGAATCTCTGCACCCTTCTCCACACAGTCTACCTCATGAATGATCAGTTCCTGAGATACATCTACCAGACGTCTGGTCAGGTATCCGGAATCGGCTGTACGAAGAGCGGTATCTGACAGACCCTTACGAGCTCCATGCGCAGACATGAAGTATTCCAGTACGTCCAGACCTTCACGGAAGTTTGACTTGATCGGCAACTCGATCGTACGACCGGTTGTATCAGCCATCAGACCACGCATACCAGCCAGCTGTTTGATCTGTTTATCAGAACCACGGGCACCGGAGTCAGCCATCATGAAGATGTTGTTATATTTATCAAGACCGCCAAGCAGCGCTTCTGTCAGAGCGTCATCCGTTGCCTTCCATGTCTCTACAACTTCCTTATAACGTTCTTCCTCTGTGATCAGACCACGCTTGTAGTTCTTTGTAATCTTATCAACGGTATCCTGTGCCTGCTGAATCATCTCAGGCTTCTGCGGAGGAACCGTCATATCGGAGATAGATACGGTCATGGCTGCTCTTGTAGAGAACTTATAACCAATTGCCTTTACCGCATCCAGTACTTCTGCTGTTGCAGTAGAACCATGTGTATTGATAACTTTTTCCAGAATCTTCTTCAGCTGTTTCTTTCCTACATGGAAGTCAATCTCAAGAAGAAGTTCATTGCCTTCCACATCACGGTTTACAAATCCAAGATCCTGCGGAATGATCTCGTTAAAGATAAATCTTCCGACGGTAGACTCGATGGTTCCTGTCTTAACCGTTCCGTCCGGCATTGTCTTGGATACACGCACTTTCACACGAGAGTGCAGTGTAACTGCCCCATTTTCATAAGCCAGAATTGCTTCATTAATACTCTTAAATGCTTTTCCTTCTCCTACTGCTCCCGGACGTTCCTGTGTCAGATAGTAGATACCAAGTACCATATCCTGTGAAGGAACGGCAACCGGACCACCGTCAGACGGTTTCAGCAGGTTGTTTGGTGACAGAAGCAGGAATCGGCATTCAGCCTGTGCCTCTACTGACAGTGGAAGATGTACCGCCATCTGGTCACCGTCAAAGTCCGCATTAAACGCGGTACATACCAGCGGATGCAGCTTAATCGCCTTACCTTCTACCAGAATTGGTTCAAATGCCTGAATACCAAGTCTGTGCAGTGTAGGTGCACGATTCAACATAACCGGATGTTCTTTGATTACTTCTTCCAGAACATCCCACACTTCCGGCTGAAGTCTTTCTACCATTTTTTTCGCATTTTTTATATTATGCGCGGTTCCGTTCTGAACCAGTTCCTTCATAACAAATGGCTTAAACAGCTCAATTGCCATCTCTTTCGGAAGACCGCACTGATAGATCTTAAGTTCCGGTCCAACGACGATAACGGAACGACCGGAATAGTCAACACGCTTACCCAGCAGATTCTGACGGAACCGTCCGGACTTACCTTTCAGCATGTCAGAAAGAGACTTAAGTGCACGGTTACCAGGTCCGGTTACCGGACGACCGCGACGTCCATTATCAATCAGAGCATCCACTGCTTCCTGCAGCATTCTCTTTTCATTTCTTACGATAATGTCTGGTGCGCCTAATTCCAGAAGGCGTTTCAGACGGTTATTTCTATTGATAATTCTTCTGTACAGATCGTTCAGGTCAGACGTTGCAAAACGTCCTCCATCCAGCTGTACCATAGGACGAAGATCCGGTGGAATAACAGGAATATTCGTCATGATCATCCATTCCGGCTTATTTCCGGACTCACGGAACGCCTCTACAACTTCCAGACGTTTTACGATTCTTGCACGCTTCTGTCCGGTAGCGCCCTTAAGGCCTTCTGTCAATTCTTCGTATTCCTTATCCAGGTCGATGGCTTCCAGAAGTTCTTTGATGGATTCTGCACCCATTCCCACACGGAACGCGCTTCCCCATTTTTCTCTCGCCTCCTGATACTCGGCCTCAGACAGCACCTGTTTGTACATCAGGTCTGTCTCTCCCTTATCAAGAACAATGTAAGAAGCAAAATACAATACTTTTTCCAGTGTTCTCGGTGACAGATCAAGAATCAGACCCATGCGGCTCGGGATTCCCTTAAAATACCAGATGTGAGACACCGGAGCGGCAAGGGCAATATGCCCCATACGCTCACGCCGCACACTTGCTTTCGTTACTTCAACGCCACAACGGTCACAGACCACGCCTTTGTAACGGATCTTCTTATACTTGCCACAATGGCATTCCCAGTCCTTGCTTGGTCCGAAGATTCGTTCACAGAACAGACCGTCTTTCTCCGGCTTCAAGGTTCTATAGTTAATGGTCTCAGGCTTGGTTACTTCGCCTCTGGACCACTCCAGAATCTTTTCAGGTGATGCCAACCCGATTTTGATCGCATCAAAAGTCATTGGCTGGTATGTTTGTTCCTTATTGTTTTCCGGCATACGTAGCACCCCTTCCTATTCATCATCTGATAAATCATCAAATCCAAAATCATCAGTTTCTTCAAAATCAATATCGAAGTCTTCATCCTCCGGTTCTTCTTCCACGTCTACCAGTTCTTCACCCTGGAATTCCTGTTCTGTGTATCCATGCTCACCGAAATCATCATCCTGACGGTATTTTCTGTCTCCCTCAATCAATGAACGGAAATCCGTTTCACCCATATCAGCTGTTTCCATGATCTCTACTTCTGTATTGTCATCACGCAGCACGCGAACATCCAGCCCCAGAGACTGTAATTCTTTCAGTAATACCTTGAAAGACTCAGGAATTCCCGGCTCAGGAATATTCTCACCTTTAATGATCGCTTCGTATGTCTTTACACGTCCGATCACATCATCGGACTTCACTGTCAGGATCTCCTGCAGTGTGTAGGATGCACCGTATGCTTCCAGTGCCCATACCTCCATCTCTCCGAAACGCTGACCACCAAACTGCGCTTTACCACCTAATGGCTGCTGTGTAACCAGAGAGTAAGGACCTGTAGAACGTGCATGGATCTTATCATCAACCAGGTGATGCAGTTTCAGATAATGCATGTGTCCGATCGTTACCGGGCTGTCAAAATACTCACCGGTACGTCCGTCACGAAGACGTACTTTACCGTCCCTTGAGATCGGAACACCTTTCCACAGTTTTCTGTGCTCTCTGTTCTCATACAGGTAATCCAGAACTTCCGGAAGAAGTTCTTCCTTATGCTTTGCTTCAAACTCTTCCCAGCTTAAGTTGACATAGTCATTTGCCAGGTCAAGTGTATCCATAATATCATTCTCATTGGCACCGTCGAATACCGGCGTTGCGATATTGAATCCCAGTGCTTTTGCAGCCAGAGACAGGTGAATCTCCAGAATCTGACCAATGTTCATACGTGAAGGCACACCCAGCGGATTCAGAACGATATCCAACGGACGTCCGTTCGGAAGGAATGGCATATCCTCTACCGGAAGTACACGGGAAACAACACCCTTGTTACCATGACGTCCGGCCATCTTATCACCAACAGAGATCTTTCTCTTCTGCGCGATATAGATGCGAACAGACTGATTGACTCCCGGAGACATCTCATCTCCGTTTTCTCTGGTAAATACCTTAGCGTCAACAACAATTCCATATTCTCCATGCGGAACCTTCAGGGAAGTGTCTCTTACTTCACGAGCCTTCTCGCCAAAGATTGCACGAAGCAGTCTCTCTTCTGCAGTAAGCTCGGTCTCTCCCTTCGGAGTCACTTTTCCGACCAGAATATCTCCGGCACGTACTTCAGCACCGATACGGATGATTCCTCTCTCATCCAGATTCTTCAGCGCATCATCTCCGACACCCGGAATATCACGGGTGATCTCTTCCGGTCCCAGTTTGGTATCACGTGCTTCTGCTTCATATTCTTCAATGTGTACGGACGTATATACATCATCCTGTACCAGTCTTTCACTTAATAATACAGCATCCTCGTAATTGTAACCTTCCCAGGTCATGAATCCGATCAACGGATTCTTTCCAAGTGCCAGCTCCCCGTTGGATGTAGACGGTCCATCCGCAATTACATCACCGATCTCAACTCTGTCACCTTTGAATACGATTGGTCTCTGATTGTAACAGTTGCTCTGGTTACTTCTCTGGAACTTAGTCAGCTTATATTTCTTAAGATTGCCATCATCCTGACGAATCGTAATCTCTGTAGATGTAGAGCGTTCTACTGTACCGCCCTGTTCCGCAACTACGCAGACACCCGAGTCAACCGCAGCTTTTTCCTCCATACCTGTTCCGACAGCCGGTGCCTCTGTCATAAGAAGCGGCACTGCCTGACGCTGCATGTTGGATCCCATCAGCGCACGGTTCGCATCGTCATTCTGCAGGAATGGAATCAATGCAGTTGCGACAGAGAATACCATCTTAGGAGATACATCCATGTAATCAAACATCTTTCTTTCGTATTCCTGTGTCTCTTCGCGATAACGACCGGATACATTCCTGTGAATAAAATGTCCTTCTGCATCCAATGGCTCATTCGCCTGTGCTACATGGTAATTATCCTCTTCGTCTGCCGTCATATATACAACTTCGTCCGTAACGACCGGATTAGCCGGATCATCATGATTGATCTTACGGTACGGAGCTTCAATAAATCCATACTGATTAATTCTTGCATAGCTTGCAAGAGAGTTGATCAGACCGATGTTCGGACCTTCAGGAGTCTCAATCGGGCACATTCTTCCATAGTGAGAGTAGTGAACGTCTCGTACCTCAAATCCGGCACGGTCTCTTGACAGACCGCCAGGTCCAAGTGCAGACAGACGTCTCTTGTGTGTCAGCTCACCAAGCGGATTGTTCTGATCCATGAACTGTGACAGCTGAGAGGAACCAAAGAATTCCTTTACAGCGGCTGTAACAGGCTTAATATTGATCAGTGACTGTGGAGAAATACCTTCCAGATCCTGCGTCGTCATTCTCTCACGAACCACTCTTTCCAGTCTGGAAAGACCGATTCTATACTGATTCTGCAAAAGCTCACCTACGGAACGGATTCGTCTGTTTCCAAGGTGGTCGATATCATCATCATTGCCAAGTCCATATTCCAGATGCATATTGTAGTTGATGGAAGCCAGAATATCTTCCTTCGTAATATGCTTCGGAATCAGATCATGGATATCTCTCTTAACTGCATCCTTCAACTCATCGATATCCCCGGCGGTCTCTTCCAGAATTCCTGCAAGCACCGGATAATATACCTGCTCGGTAACTCCGACTTCCTTTGGATCAATATCAACGATGGCATCAATATCCACCATCATATTAGAAAGAACCTTGATATTTCTCTCTTCATCTTCACGCGCAATCCATACATACGGAACCGCATTGTTCTGAATCTGATCCGCGATTGCTCTTGTTACTTTTGTTCCTGCTTCCGCTACAATCTCCCCTGTCAGCGGACTTACAACGTCTTCTGCAAGAATCTGTCCCGAGATACGATTCTTTAATGCCAGTTTTTTATTAAATTTATATCTTCCTACTTTTGCAAGGTCATAACGTCTTGGATCGAAGAACATACTTGTAATGAGACTCTCGGCACTGTCCACTGCAAGCGGCTCACCCGGACGGATCTTCTTATACAGTTCCAGAAGTCCTTCCTGGTAGTTCGTAGCAGCATCCTTTTCAAAACTTGCGAGAATCTTCGGTTCCTCACCGAACAGTTCCACAATCTCAGGATTCGTACCAATTCCCAGTGCTCGAACCAGCACCGTAATCGGCACCTTTCTTGTTCTGTCTACACGTACATAAAAAACGTCATTGGAATCCGTCTCGTATTCCAGCCATGCACCACGATTCGGAATTACTGTAGAGGAATACAGCTTCTTTCCTAATTTGTCATGTGCGATTGCATAATATATACCAGGGGAACGAACCAGCTGACTTACAATAACACGTTCGGCACCGTTGATCACGAACGTACCGGTGCTGGTCATAAGCGGCAGGTCACCCATGAATATTTCATGCTCATTAATTTCATCAGTCTCTTTGTTATGAAGTCTTACCTTCACCTTTAATGGTGCAGCATAAGTAGCATCACGCTCTTTACACTCATCAATCGTGTATTTCACGTCATCTTCACACAATGTAAAGTCAACAAATTCCAGGCTCAGGTGTCCACTGTAGTCTGTAATCGGCGAAATATCATCAAATACTTCATTTAATCCTTCATCCAGGAACCACTGATAAGAATCCTTCTGGACTTCAATTAAGTTAGGCATCTGAAGAACTTCTTTTTGTCTGGCATAACTCATGCGTGAACTTTTTCCACTTTTAATGGGACGAATTCTGTTTTTCTCCATATTGACGTTTCACTCCTCATTTATTTTTTTGTTGGGCTTAGAGCTGCCCATATAACTTGCAGAGTCTCCGAAAACAGCACTCCCCGGCTGTTTTCTTGCGTTAGTATGGCATAGCTTTCCACAATAGCGCATTTTTTACTATAGCACAAAGTACGAGAACTTGTCAACATCTTTTATTACTAAAAATCACCTTACATATAAACGCTAATGGCACAGGCGTGTATAATTTGTAATAGAAAAAGACCGCTCCGCAATCGGAACGGTCCTGTCATACCTGAAATAATTATTTAAGCTTAACTTCTGCGCCTTCAGCTTCCAGTTTAGCTTTAATTTCCTCAGCTTCTGCCTTAGAAACGCCTTCTTTAACTGCCTTAGGAGCTTCGTCAACTAATGCTTTAGCTTCTTTTAATCCAAGTCCTGTGATTTCACGAACAACTTTGATTACTTTAACCTTAGATGCACCTGCTGCTACTAATTCAACATCAAACTCATCTTTCTCTTCTGCTGCTGCAGCTCCATCACCAGCTGCTGCTGCAACTACTACACCTGCTGCTGCAGAAACACCAAACTCTTCTTCACAAGCTTTTACAAGTTCATTTAACTCTAATACAGATAATTCTTTGATAGCATCAATAAATTCAGCTGTTGTTAATTTTGCCATTTTATTTTCCTCCATTATACAATATTTTTCATTTTGTAACTTTTGTTACTTCAAATTCAGGCACATGCCTGTCGGTTCGGATTACTCCTCTGCAGCTGCTGCTTCTTCAGCCGCCGGAGCCTCTGCTCCGTCTTTTTCTGCGATCTGATTAAGAACGCGTGCCAGGTTAGCGATAGGTGACTGCATACTTCCAAGCAATCTGGACATTAATACTTCTCTTGATGGGATCTGAGCCAACTCTGTAAGAGCAGCAACATCATATACTGTACCTTCAACTACACCTGCTTTTAATTCAAGCGCTTTTGCATCTTTTGCAAATTTGCAAAGGATTCTTGCCGGAGCTGTCGCATCATCTTTAGAGATCGCGATTGCGCTTGGTCCTTCCAAGTGCTCATCTAATGCTGCAAATTCAGTTCCTTCAAAAGCTCTCTTCATCATTGTGTTTTTGCAGACTTTGTAAGTGACACCTGCTTCTCTTAACTGCTTACGCATCTCTGTATCCTGAGCAACAGTTAATCCACGGTAATCTACCAGTACCACACTGGTAGCGCCCTTGATATCATCTGCAATTGCCTGTACAACTGGTTGTTTTAATTCAACTTTTGCCACGAATGGTGCACCTCCTTATATTATTTTAGGTATGCTGCCAAAAAAACCTCCGCATCCAAAGACACAGAGGTATAAATTCTATTCTCGAATTTAATTCTTCCTCGGTAGGCGTTTTATCCTTACGCTTCACAGCACCTACTGTCTTCGGCAGTTACTTATTTAAAATAGCATAGTAATTTAGTTCTGTCAAGATTATTTTACTCTTTATTTGCGTTCCGCTTACAGCAGTTGTATAATACAGACAATAACCTATAATATCTTATATGTTATATCAATTCAACTATAAGGAGTCTATTATGTTCACCTGGAAAAAATATGTTTACGAAGTATATCGGGAAAAAAGCTTTTCCAAAGCCGCACAGAATCTTTACATCAGTCAGCCTTCCCTGAGCGCACGCATCAAAAAGATCGAACAGCAGATCGGTTTCCCTCTGTTCGACAGAAGCACCAGCCCTCTCCAGTTAACAGAAGTCGGCGAGGCATATATCAAAGCTTCCGAGGCAATCCTTCAGATTGAGCACCGTATGGAGAATTACATTAATAATCTAAGTACACTCAAAACCGGCAATCTTGCACTGGGTGCCAGCAATCTGTTTGCCGCATATGTACTTCCGGGACTGGTCACACGTTTCAAGCAGTCTTTTCCGGATGTCAACATCCAGGTCACCGAGGGAAACACCACGCAGCTGGAAGCCATGCTGGGCAACAACTCCCTCGACTTTGTCATTGACAACTATCATTATGACAGCACCTTATATAACAAAGAACTGTACTGCCGCGAAAACATTCTCCTGGCAGTGCCCAAGCACTTTTCCCTCCATCAAGGTCTGGAGGAATACCAGCTCTCATACAACAGCATCAAAAACAAAAGCTACCTGAATGAATCATATCCCGCCGTCCCACTGGCAGCTTTTTCCGAACTTCCTTTTATCATGCTTACTCCAGGCAATGATACGCGCCTTCGTGGAGACCGGCTGTGCCAGGAAGCAGGCTTCCACCCCAACATTATCCTGGAACTGAATCAGCAGGCTACCGCTTACATGGCAGCTTCCACACAACTCGGGGCAACCTTTATCAGTGATATTCTTGTCAGCCAGCTCCCTTCTTTTGAAAACCTTGTATATTATAAACTGGACGGAGAAGCAGCCAGAAGACAGGTATTCTTTTATTTCAAAAACCACAAATATAAAACCCGCGCCATGGAAGAATTTCTCTCCATGATGCGTATACAAACGAAGGACGGGAAATAAATCCCCGTCCTTCGTCATTTACATTTTATATACTTTTGCGATCAATTTAAACAAGCTTCATTGGGTTGATCTTTACACCAGGTCCCATAGTAGAAGTAAGTGTCACGCTCTTTAAGAACTGACCTTTTACTGCTGCCGGTCTTGCCTTGTTGATAGCATCGATAAGCGTCTGGAAGTTGTCCGCAAGCTGTTCCTCTGTAAAGGAAGCTTTACCTACTGGCACATGGATAATGTTTGTCTTGTCAAGTCTGTACTCAATCTTACCGGCTTTGATCTCCTGGATAGCTTTTGCTACATCCATTGTAACTGTACCAGCCTTCGGGTTTGGCATAAGTCCCTTAGGTCCAAGTACACGACCGATACGTCCAACTACACCCATCATATCTGGTGTAGCAACTACAACGTCAAATTCAAACCAGTTTTCTTTCTGGATCTTCTCGATCAGTTCCATTCCTCCAACATAATCTGCTCCTGCTGCCTTTGCTTCATCAGCTTTAGCATCCTTAGCAAATACAAGGATACGAACCTTTTTACCTGTTCCGTGCGGCAGAACTACTGCACCACGAATCTGCTGGTCAGCGTGACGTCCGTCACATCCGGTTCTGATATGAGCTTCAATAGTTTCATCAAATTTTGCTACTGCAGTCTTTTTAACTAATGCTACCGCATCTGCTACCTCGTAGAGTGTTCCTCTGTCGATTGCTTTTGCAGCTTCAACGTATTTCTTTCCTCTTTTCATTTATAAAACCTCCTAGTGGTAATGGCGGGATAACCCTCCCACAATTCTTCATTTACAATTATTCTACAACAGTTACACCCATGCTGCGGCATGTTCCCTCGATCATGCTCATAGCACTCTCAAGTGTAGCAGCATTCAGATCCGGCATCTTTGTCTTTGCGATCTCTTCAACCTGAGCCTTTGTGATCTTAGCAACTTTTGTTTTGTTTGGAACACCTGAACCAGACTTGATGTTGCAGGCCTTTTTAATCAGAACTGCTGCCGGTGGTGTCTTTGTAATGAAGCTGAAACTTCTGTCATTGTAAACTGTAATAACTACAGGGATGATCATATCTCCCTGATCTGCTGTTCTTGCGTTGAACTGCTTTGTAAATTCCATAATGTTTACACCGTGCTGACCAAGAGCAGGTCCAACCGGTGGTGCCGGAGTTGCTTTGCCGGCAGGAATCTGTAACTTAATATAACCTTCTACTTTTTTTGCCATTTTAATTACCTCCTTGTGGTGTTGGCGGGAACAGTGTCCCTCCCACGTTTTTGTTTTACTTCTCCCACAGTGCCAGCTCGATTACGCTTCGCTTCATCTCGCTGAGGGCTTGCGCCCTGTACGATTCCCATCATATGTCTGCCTGCGAGCGAGCTCGCGCAGCCAATGATGTAAATCGTGCACTGCTTGTAGCAATTACATCTTTTTAACTTCTGCGAAACCAATTTCAACCGGGGTCTCGCGGCCGAAGAGCTCAACATTGATCGTAAGAGTCTGTTTCTGCATGTTGATCGACTGAACAACGCCAACCGTATCTGCCCATGCTCCGGCAATCACCTGAACAGTATCGCCTTCCTCATAATCTACCACAATGTTCTCTCGTTTGATTCCAAGTGGCGCCATCTCAGCATCTGTAAGCGGTACTGGTTTGGATCCAGGTCCTACAAACCCTGTCACACCTCTTGTATTACGAACAACATACCATGTATCATCGTTCATAATCATATGAATCAGTACATAACTCGGGAACATCTTTCTCTGAGAAACCTTCTGGACACCGTTTTTCGTCTCAACAACGTCTTCCAGAGGAACTCTGACTTCCAGAATCTGGTCTTCCAGATGTCTGTTTTCAATCGTCTTCTCAATGTTGGCTTTTACTTTGTTCTCGTACCCTGAATAGGTATGAACTACGTACCATTTTGCCTCTGACATAAACTCACCTTTCTTGCCTGCAGTTTATCAGCTATTTTACTAATAAATCCACTCCGTACTGGGTGAGAAAATCAATGATCGCAATGATTGCTCCCACAACTACGGATACAGAAACTACTGCCGCCGTCTGTTTTGCAACTGTCATTTTATCTGGCCAAATGATTTTTTTAAACTCTTTGCTTAGACCTTTGAACCAGCTTTGTTTCTGAGTTTTGTTACTACTCATTGACATTCACTCCTTTGCAGCGACTATTTTGTCTCTTTGTGCAATGTGTGTTTCTTGCAGAATCTGCAGTACTTCTTGGTCTCCATGCGTTCAGGATGAGATTTCTTATCCTTTGTCATGTTGTAGTTACGCTGCTTGCATTCTGTACATTCCAATGTGATTCTTGTACGCACAACTTCCACCTCGCTTTATAATCTTAGTTAACGTGTTTCTTGGTAGCTTGCGAGGCTACCTGATTTTAGGCATAAAAAAAAGACCTACTTCCATTCGCTAGGATAGTGTATCATACCCAGCTTCAAAAAGCAAGTCCTTTTCTCGGTTTTTAGAATAATCCAGTGATCTTTCCTTCCGGATCTACATCAATCCTCTCTGCTGCAGGTACCTTCGGGAGACCCGGCATCGTCATGATGTCACCTGTCAGCGCCACGATGAATCCGGCTCCTGCAGACATCTTCAGATTACGTACCGTTACATCAAAGTCTTTCGGAGCACCAAGCTTTGTCGGATCATCTGTCAGACTATACTGTGTCTTCGCCACACAGATCGGCGCATTGCCAAATCCAAGATCTGTAAGCTGCTTTGCCTGCTTCTGAGCTGCAGGTGTCAAAACTGCCTTTCTGCCTCCGTATACCTTCTGCACGATCTGATCCAGCTTTTCTTCGATCGTTCCATCCAGTTCATAACTATAATGGAAGTCATTTGGTTCTTCACACAGGCGAATCACTTCCTGCGCAAGCTTCTCTCCACCTTCGCCGCCTTTGGCCCATACTTCAGACAATGCTACATTTACTCCGACTTCTTTACATTTTGCTTCTACCAGATCCAGTTCTGCCTTTGTATCTGTCGGGAATGCATTGATTGCCACAACGCACGGAAGTCCATATACATTCTTGATGTTGCTCACATGCTTCATCAGGTTCGGAAGTCCTTTTTCCAATGCTTCCAGATTCTCCTGATTCAACTCCGCCTTTGGAACTCCGCCGTTATACTTCAGAGCACGTACTGTTGCTACAATCACAACTGCATCCGGATGAATTCCAGCCATACGGCACTTGATATCCAGGAACTTCTCAGCACCCAGATCAGCACCGAATCCTGCCTCTGTGATTGCATAATCAGAGAGCTTCATTGCCATTCTCGTTGCCGTTACAGAGTTACATCCATGTGCAATATTCGCAAATGGTCCGCCATGAACGATCGCCGGCACATGCTCCAGAGTCTGTACCAGATTCGGCTTTAATGCATCCTTCAAAAGTGCACACATCGCACCTTCTGCATGAAGATCATGCGCGGTAACCGGTTTCTGTTCAGATATCTTTCCATAAGTATATCCTACAATGATACGCCCCAGTCTTTCCTTCAGATCCGTAATATCTTTAGACAGGCACAGCACTGCCATGATCTCGGAAGCAACTGTAATATCGTATCCATCTTCTCTCGGAACTCCATTAACTCTTCCGCCCAGTCCGTCTGTCACAAAACGAAGCTGTCGGTCATTCATGTCTACGCAGCGTTTCCATACGATCTTTCTCGGATCGATGTTCAATTCGTTACCCTGATAGATGTGATTATCAAGCATCGCTGCAAGAAGATTATTCGCCGCTCCGATCGCGTGAAAATCTCCTGTAAAATGGAGATTAATATCTTCCATCGGAACTACCTGCGCATATCCGCCGCCGGCAGCACCTCCTTTAACGCCAAACACCGGTCCCAGGGATGGTTCACGCAGAGCAACCATCACCTTCTTATCCAGTCTCTGCATAGCATCCGCAAGTCCTACCGTCGTTGTCGTCTTCCCCTCTCCCGCCGGAGTCGGATTGATTGCCGTTACAAGTACCAGTTTCCCGTCTTTTCTGTCAGATTGCTTCAGTAGATTATAATCAATCTTCGCTTTATATTTTCCGTACTGCTCCAGATATTCATCTGCGATTCCTGCCTTCCTTGCAATCTCTGTAATTGGTTCCATTGTACATCCCTGTGCGATTTCGATATCGGTTTTCATCTTTTTACTTCCTCCTTTGGAATATCATTTGTTTGCAGATACATCCTTCTTCATTCTTCCAGGATCATGAAGACATTCTCATAGTCTTTGTCAGAACAAAAAAGGACAACATTTATCACGCTTGATAAATGTTGCCCAGACGGTCGGCCTTTACAAATTCTGATTCCCCTGTGGTACTCCACAATTATCCGTCAGTAACCAGAACCCTCAATTATTTCATATCATATTATATGTATTTCAAAATGTCAACTACAAATTCCTTTTTCCTTAAGATCGACGTGCAAAAGGATCTTTCTTTCCGATACGGAATTCTCTTTTCAATGCATGCATCACCATTCTGGATCCGATATCTACAATATTAAAACCAAGCGCTATCGCCAGACAGGTTGCAAGCAATACGACCGTTTCATTGAATGCCAGCGGTATGTCTCTTGTCAGACATCCATACATCATATAGTACAGATTCGGTCCTGGAATCAGCGGAAAGACCGGAGCTGTCAGGAAAATCGTAGACGGTGCTTTGTTAATCCTTGACATAATAAACGCATATGCTGCCACAAAAACTGCCGCAATCAGTGTAGCAAGAAAATTACTCGGCTCTATCTCAAATACAGCAAGATAAATTGCCCATGTAAAGAACGCACCGACACTGGAATAAAAGACCTGTCTTCCGCGAACCTGGAACCACAGTGCAAATCCGGTACAAGCGATCGTACAGGAAACCAGCTGCACAGTAACACTGTGTGCGATGATGAATCCATCCGAAGATACACCATCCAGTATCAGCATGGCAAATGCGATTCCGAATACAATACCCGCTGCTCCAAGCAGGGAGTTCATAATATTCAGGAATCCGGAGATAAAGTCTCTCTGCAGAAGATCACGAATTCCGTTCGTAATTCCCAGAGCACTGATCAACAACATTACGATACCGATCATAATACGGTCCGGATGTTCGCCAATTCCCATGCGGACCATCAATATGATGATTACCTCCGCCATAAATGCCAGAATTGTATTATAGAACATCAGATTGCTTTCACGCTTACTCAGCCACTTGCCAACGGCAACAATCATCAAGGATACAACGGTTGCCACAATCGCGTCCATAAAGTTACATCCAAAAAATACCGCGAATCCAGTACCACCCATCACACCCGCAAAGTATTTTACAGCCGGATGTTGTCTTTTTCGATTCATTACTTCCTGATATTTTCTTTGGAGTTCCTCCGCATCCGGTTTATTCTGACAGACATATCTGGACAGATTGTTCAGATAGTCCAGTCTGTCGCAGTCAAGTTCTGTGGATTCAATATGACGGATCTGTGTAATGATCTCACCGTCCGGTGTCTCAATTGTGATCTGAATGTTGCTCGGGATCGCATACACATCATATCGCTTACATCCATAAGCTTTACACATTCTGTAAAGACTGTCTTCCAGTCTGAAATTTTCCGCTCCACTCTCCAGCATTGCTTCTCCAATATCGAGAATCCCCTGTAAAATCCTGTTATAATCCATATTCATGTCCTCTCAATCCCCTGTATAAAGTCTCAAATCATCTTTTCCAAAAGTCACATTATGAATAATAACATGGATTTTTAAGTTGTCAATCTGTTTTTTGTAAAGAAAAAATGAAATTTTCTTATGTTAAAATTACAATCATTTATATTTCTAAACAGCTATCCCCTTACACTTCCAAAAAAAGGGATTGCTGCATAATATATTCATGTCATCCTGATATTATGCAACAATCCCTTTTCATCTCACATCATATAATTCTAAGCTTCTGAGAATTCGTCTTTTCCTACCTGACAAAGTGGGCATACAAAATCTTCCGGTACGTCTTCCCACTTGGTCCCCGGTGCGATTCCGCCTTCCGGATATCCAGCTTCTTCATCATATTCCCATCCGCATACATCACATACATATTTCATAAGTTGTCTCTCCTTTTCTCTAAATAATCTTTGTTTGCTGTACCTATTATAAGCCTCTCGAGTTTCAAAAACAACCCGCCAAGTCTTACAATTTTATAAATTTTCCGAACTGTCATTTCAAAGACGTCTTCTGCTTCTTAAATAGACAACAATAACTTTGCAGCAGTCCCGTTCTTATTATTGTTCAAAAGTCAGACGCATCTGATACCAGACAGCGCCGCCATGCACTGACCCGGACACTCCTTCATGTCGAAAGCCAAACTTTGCATAATAGTGAACCAGTTTGTCCTTACACGTCAGAACAAGTCCCGCTTTTCCACGTTCTCTGGCATCTGCAATTGCCCGTTTTAAAAGCTTTTCCGCACATCCCCGCCTGCGGTATTCCGGGATGGTATCAACTCCGAAGATCATCTGCCATCTTCCCTTCGGATCATGCATATCTGCTTTTTTGTACATCTCATCCGCCAGGTCTGGCTCGTCTGTAGCCATGCCATTAACAAATCCAACCAGCACTTCTCCGTCATATAAAAGCCAAAAACATTCCGGATATGCCGCCAGACGCTCTCTGAATTCCTGCTCTGTTGCTGCTTCTGCAGCCGGAAAACAGATCGCCTCAACCTCCGTCACCGCTTTTACATCTTCTATTGTTGCATTTCTGATGAACATGAGTCTATCATCCTTTCTAAGCTTTATCTATGCTTCTGCATTGGCCGGTAACGCATCGACAAATGCGAGCAAATCACGCATCGTTCCGGAATAATCCGTCTCATACGCAAGATTATTATTATTTTCCATGGTATCCGTAACCAGGAACGTCTGAACGCCAAGCGCACGGATCGCCAGATCTTCCTTCACAATCTGATCTGCCAGCGGTGTTGGAGAAGTTGATGCTTTCGCCTGGTTAAACGCATTCCCATAAAATTCCAATGCGATTTCCCTGGATCTGTCCCCTTCGACCGGAAGTTTTCCTTCCATAGCCTTCCAGAATGCCTCTTCATTCGTACAACTTCCGTCATTATTCACCATGGAATAATATCCTTTCCATACCGTTTCAATAAATGACGACGGTTCTACCGGAACTCCCTGCTCTATATATGCCTTTGCATGCAGAGGCATATAATAGGATACAAATCTATACTGTTCTGTACCCGTCTCTCATATTTATCATTTCAAACATTATGGATTACATCTACCGCAGGGATCATATCCCTCCTGCATCAGTGCCTCGCGGCTCTCGATCACTTCTTTTTTATTCTGTTCTTTTATGGTATCGACACTTGCACAATCCGGTCTGTGGAATTTTTTCGTATTCGTATTCAAAACATACGTTGTCTCTTCGGAACCTGTACTGTTCTGAACCGTCTTCTGCGATTCCTGCTGTTCCTTTCTTTCCACTTTTCTTTCTTCCGCCAGTTGGACTTCTGCCTCGGCATCTTCAGATCTTTCGCTTTCCCCGTCCGAATAATCGATCGTAATTCCCGGCTGCACATTATAACAATATACATTGAAGCAGATCCCTTTTCCATCATCTTCCACAGACTTTGCCTCAATCTGCACACCCACTGCAACCAGGTCATCTCCCTCATACACCGGAGTAACTCTGTACAGCACATGGTATCCGGTCTCTTCCACAAAGTCTGCAACCATATTTTCAAATGGCAGCATCCCTTCCACATTCAGATAGCGTGTTCCGGTAATCAGATTCTCCTCATTTGCATTCTCTCCTGCAAGCTGATATCCGATCAAATGGCAGCGATTGTACAGATAATTGCCATCGATCAGTTCATTGTATTTTACCGTATGCCATCCGGAAGGCCACACCATTCCGATAGCGCCCCTTTCTTCTGTAGGCATAATCTCCTGGCAGATATTCGCATACGCCTCGCCGCATCTTCCCAAGTCATCCAGTTCGCTGTACTCTTCAAACGTTTCCGTTGTCAGATCCGCTTCCGCGAATTCCGGCTCATTCTGGTTCACTGTCACATATGCATCTCCGGAATATTCCGGGACCGAATTAACATCCCCGGCATCTTCCGTTCCTGCGGCAATCGTTCCATCCTCCGCAGCTTCCTGTCGGCTTTCTTCCTCCGCCTCTTCCGGAATCATAGAGTCCGTTTCTTCTGCCTGTGTATTCGTCTGTGCGGAAGTATCTTCACTCTCACTCCCACATCCTGTCACGAACAGACTGAACGCTAACAGACAGACAATGAACCATCTATTTGTATATTTCTTTTTCATAATCCCTGACTCCTTCATACCTTTCTTCCAAACATTACTTTCATTATTCCTCCACATGATCCAGAAGTCAATCCCCAATTACATCAATTATATATACTGTAAAGCACGGAACAAATGGATCTACATCGGATGCATTATCCTCTTTCAATACTTGAATCCCCGTTCTAAAATTGGTATTATGGATACAAATAATAATTGCTAAAAAAACTGTATTATGCATAAAAGGGAACAAAACGATGAATAAAATGGGTGGAGCTGTAAAAGAACTATATCGTATGGATGAATTAGCCGCACGAGACACGTGGCTGAATCGGCTGCATCCATTAACCAAATTACTTGCCACCCTGTTCTATATTATCATCACGGTATCTTTTTCCCGCTATCAGTTATCCTCTGTTCTTTTGATGGCTGTCTATCCGGTCGTTCTGTTCATCATCGGCGATATTTCTTTTTCATACAGCATTCGAAGACTCTGGATCGTACTTCCGCTCGTCTGTCTGGTGGGAATCTTCAACCCTTTTTTTGACAGACAGCCTGTATACTACATACGGGGGCTTCTGATTACCGCCGGTATGATCTCTATGGCCACCCTGATGCTGAAAGGAATACTATGCATACTGGCATCTTATCTTTTCATTGCATCCACCAATATTGAAAGTATCTGCTACGCACTCCGTATGCTGCATCTCCCTTCGATTCTGGTTACACAGATTCTGCTCACTTACCGATACCTTTCTTTACTTCTTTCCGAAGCCGGAAAGCTCGCAGATGCGTATTCTCTTCGAGCCCCGGGGCAAAAGGGGATTTATATCAAGGCCTGGGGATCCCTTGCGGGAGGACTTCTCCTTCGAAGTATGGACCGGGCATCCGCATTATATGAAAGTATGGTTATGAGAGGATATACCGGAGAATTTTATTATGGACAGAAAAAGAGACTCCGAAAACAGGACATCACCTATCTTCTGGTCTGGACTGCTGTATTTGCTGCCATAAAATACTTTTAGAATATTATAACGAGAGGAACCCAATCCATGAGTCACATACATATAGATCTGGAAAATGTTTCATTTGAATACGAAAAAGGCCGAAAGATATTAGACCATATCACCTTCACTGCACATGAGCATGACTCTATCGGTCTGATCGGAGCCAATGGCGTTGGAAAGTCTACGCTCTTAAAGCTTCTGGTTGGTCTGAATCTGAACTACAGCGGAAGTATCCGGGTGGAAGAAATACCCGTTGAGAGGGATACGCTTCCAAAGATCCGCGAGCGTATCGGATACGTCTTTCAGGATTCTGACAACCAGCTATTTATGCCGACGGTATATGAAGACATTGCCTTCGCGCCACGCAATTACGGACTTCCCGAATCCGAGGTCCACAGAAGAGTACTCCAGGCTCTGGATGCCGTCCATATTCCTTTCCTCAAAGACAAGCCAATCTATAAACTGTCGGGTGGAGAGAAAAAGCTGGTCTCCATTGCAACCATTCTTTCCATGACTCCGGACATTATCCTGATGGATGAACCATCCATTGCACTGGATCCAAAGAACCGCAGAAACCTGATCCACATACTGAATCAGTTCGATCATCTCAAGATCATAGCATCTCATGATCTTGACCTGATCCTGGATACCTGTAATCGCACGATATTGCTCAGCAATGGCAGGATTGCAGCTGATGGAGACACTTCTGCTATTCTGACCGACCAGAACCTCCTGGAAAAAAATGGACTGGAACTGCCTCTCTGCCTGCAAAGGAGGCAGTAGGGAACTTCTCAGTCCATTCCGTTATACATGCCAATATCCGGCGTCTATATTCCGATTACGCTGCTTTTTTGCTTTCGAATCTGTGCAGTAATGTTACCATCAGCGGACACAGGATTGCTGTTACAATAATTGCAGCAGACACCTGAGCTGTTGCAGCATCACTGACCTGTGTAGAGATGACACCTGCTGCTGCCAGTGCCGCCGGTGTAGCTGCTGCATTTCCGGCTGTAGTACCAATCGCCGCACCGATTGCAGGTGATTTCATCTTCAACAGCTTATATACCAGATATCCGATACCACCTGTAATAATCGTACACAGTACTCCAAGTACGATTCCCGGAACACCGGCGATTACGAAAGAAGACAGTGTCAGGTTAGCTCCTAACGGGAATGCAAAGAACGGAATCAACATAGATGCTCCCGGTTTGCAGAAATCACGGATATCAGTATCCAGATTGCCAAGAATCACACCTGCAAGGATCGGAATGATACATCCGATCAGTGTGTTGATCGGAACCGCATATCCTGCTGCTCCAAGTGCAAGCATCGTAAAGAACGGTCCATCATTGATCGCAAGGATAGATACAACACCAACGTCGGTCGCATCCCCATATTCACCTGCAAGTGCTGCATAGATTCCTCCATTGGAATTCGCAAGTGCCGCAATGATTGCCATCGGTGCAATTCCAAGGAAACCTGCTTCTCCAAAAACTGCGCCTACCAGTAATCCACATCCCATACCTACGAGTACTTTTGTTGCCGTCAGAACTACACCTTTGTAGATTGTCACACCGGCTTCTTTGAAATTGATCGTGGTTCCATTACAGAACAAAAACGCTGCAAGAATCGGAATAGCTCCTGTTTTCCACAGATTTGTAGTAAATGTTCCATCAAAATATTCAAAGAAAAATGGGAAAAATGTATTTACGATCACCCCCAGTAAAAGTGGTACGATCATCAATCCTCCTGGTATCTTTTTTACAGTCTGCATAATTTTCATTGTGCTATTCCTCTCTTTCAATCACTTTTAATTTTCTCAATCCGTATGTAATTGCATCCGGCTTTCCGAATGCACCTGCTTTTGTAACAATGGAGAGCCCGTCATAATCTCCTCCGACGATCTTCATCTTCGGGATTCCGACCGCAATCTCTTCTGTTATAAAAGATCCTTTTGCCTTGATCCGGTTCAGGAATCCGATCGCAGTATCTCCGCCAGTCAGAAATACACCGGATACTTTACATTCCTTCAGAATGGTCTCCCCGATCACACCCAGTACTTCCTGCGTATACTCACTGATCTGCATCAAAGTCATGCCCTTTCGTTCTCCTGCTGCCACAGATCTGTCAATCTCGCCCCGATCATAAGACGCACTGCTGTGAAGAATCACATCCCTGCCTTCTTTTAACAGTGTAGTCACCTGTCTGCTGTATTCTTCTGCAGACGCTTTATCTTCCAGCATGGCCGGTATATCTACAGATACCAGATACTTTCCTGCTTTTTCCGCTTCCTTGATCTGTTCCCTTGTTACATTGCTGACGCTTCCGCAGATACAAAGCGCCGGTGCAGCCTTTTGTACCTGGTCCATAAGTGCTTCTGCAATTGCTGCAGATCCTACCCACAGAATCTTTTTCTCTGTCTTCAACGCTTCTGAGATAATGATCTGCATATCCTGGTTTTCTTTTGCATCAAATGTGTAGATTCTTGCTTCATTCAGTTCAAATCCACTTCTAACACGATCCAGCCCTATATGTATCACCGGTTCATCGTATACTTTTTTCAGTATTTCGGATAACGAATCGACTGCTACCGGCTTCTTGGGATCCATTCCGATCTCGGTCTCTGAGATTGGGACACCATTCAACATATGGATTCCACCTTCTGTGGTTCTTCCCACATCTGGAAGTGCCGGTGCAAATATAATCATTTCACTTTTGTAATGATCATCGATTGCTTTTATCTCTTCTGCAACATTGCCCCGAAGCGTAGAGTCTACCTTTTTGATCACATATCGATAGTCCGAAAAATCCACCTTTTCCATCAGAGAATTCACATAACGATAAGCCTCTTCATTCTCCATTCCTCTACTCTCTGTATCCAGGACGACCGAGGATGGAATTGCATTCATGTCTTCCGAATGAAATACTACCGATATATCGATTCCACGGTTTTTCACCTGAACTCCCGTGTCATTTGAACCGGTAAAATCATCTGCGACAATCAGATATTTCTCGCTCACAATATATCCTCCTACTTTCTGTTCTTTGCCAGACGAATGGCATAATCAATCGAATTCATCAGGCTTAATTCATTAGCCTGTCCGGTGCCTGCCTGATCAAATGCCGTGCCATGGTCAACGGATACCCTGATAATCGGAAGGCCGAGTGTAATATTCACACCTTCAACAGCTTCCCATACCTGTGCTTCTCTGTCATAAACAAAACCTACAACTTTCAATGGAATATGTCCCTGATCATGATACATTGCAACAACAATGTCGTACCATCCGCCTCTTGCCTTTGAAAATATCGTATCTGGAGGAATTGGTCCTTCTGCCTGAATTCCTTCTGCATTGGCAGCATTAATTGCCGGAATGATCTCTTCGATCTCTTCTCTTCCGAACAATCCGCCTTCTCCGCTATGCGGATTCAGCCCTGCAACACCGATTTTTGGATTGGCGATTCCCAGCTGTCTGCAGGCATCATACGCAATTCGAATTACTTCCAGTACTCGCTCTTTTTTTACACGATCACAGGCCTCTCTCAGGGAAACATGTGTGGATACATGGACAACCCGCAGATCTCCCAGCGCAAGCATCATCGTATAGCTCTTTGTACCTGTATACTCTGCATACACCTCTGTATGACCTGAATAATGATGACCGGCAAGATTAATTGCTTCCTTATTAAACGCATTTGTAACGGTTGCATCCACCAATCCCTGCTTTGCAAGCTCTATTACCTTTACTACATACTGGAATGCTGCTTCTCCGGCCTCTTTACTCACTTTTCCAAGCTCAAGCTTTTCCGGATCCACCAGTCCCATATCCAGAACATCTATGGTTCCATATTCAAAAACAGCTTCTGAAACGTTGCTGATCTTATGTAATTTTAAATGCTCAGTCCCTACCGTTTTGCGTGCCTTATCAAGCATTCCAAGATCGCCTACAACCAATGGTTTTGATTCCTGATAGATACTCGGATTATTCAGTGCTTTTAATGTAATCTCCGGTCCGATACTTGCCGGATCACCCATCGTAATACCAATAACTGGTCTTTCAACTGCCATTTTTCTTCTCCTTTTTTTCAATATGCATATTGTTTCTTTACAAAACATAATATATCGTTCCCTGGATTGATTTTCTTCTTGCAAATCGCTATAATATGTTTATATTTGAAACATTATTC
>NZ_JAFBIZ010000305.1 GCF_021531995.1 Faecalicatena contorta | reverse complement strand
TCAGATGATCTTCTGAAGCGAGATTTCAAATCCGATAAGCCACTTGAAAAATGTGTAACTGACATTACCGAAATCAAGGCTAAAGATGGAAAATTATATGTTTCAGCTATCTTTGACCGCTTTGATTCCAGTGTCCTTGGTCTGGCAATGGAAAGCAACATGAAAGCAACTTTGTGCGAGCATACCCTGGATAATGCCTATCTGGCATATCCTGATCTGCGAGGGGCTATTGTACACTCTGACAGAGGAACACAATATACCAGTGAAACCTATCGTAAGGCTCTGGCAAAATACGGTATTATTCAAAGCATGAACAGTGCTGGTGGCAGGTGTCACGATAATGCCCGATGCGAAAGCATGTGGGCCAGAATGAAAAGCGAGCTTCTATATGACCGCTACAATACGGAAACTATGACCACAGAGGAACTGAAGGTTCTCATTTGGAGATATTTCATCAGTTACTGGAATAACAGGAGGATCTGCTCTGCTAACGGTGGGCTTCCTCCGAT
>NZ_JAFBIZ010000304.1 GCF_021531995.1 Faecalicatena contorta | reverse complement strand
TAACTATACTGAGAATAAAGATCATGTCAATTCAGGAGGTAATAAATATGTCAATCACAGCTGAAACAGCGAAAGAACATGCGAATGATCCTGCAGTATTATGTTGTAGAGCAGAAGGTGGTATTACAATCGAGCCTGCAAACCTGGAAGATCCGGCTATTTTTGATGAACTTGTAGATTCCGGACTTCTTAACCTGGATGGTTGCTTAAAAATCGGACAGGTTCTGGGCGCAAAATTAACAAAAACAAGTGATTCTTTATGTCCACTGACTGTAGATAATGTAGAAGGTTTTAAAGATGTATCTGAAATTTCGGAAGAAGAATCGGAAGACGAAGCAGCGGAAGCTGATGAATCTGACGAAAATGTCTCTGGTGTAGAAGTAAATGTAGCAGGTGCTGTTACTACCATCAAGCATGGAAAAGTAGTGATTTCAATTAAAGAAGGAAAAGATATATATCTGGAACTTCCAATATAATCTCATTTGATATTATTTCCCAGAAAAACGGACTGCCAACGGC
>NZ_JAFBIZ010000303.1 GCF_021531995.1 Faecalicatena contorta | reverse complement strand
CAACAGGAAATATGTCTATCCATAATCCATTTTCATCACGAAGATATCTTGTCTCTATGGTGGTTGAAAAATCTGTTAATTTAGAAAAAGGGTAATAATAATCTGATATTTCGTTTTCTGAAAAATGTAACAATGATACATTTTCGTTCGAATTTGAGTTATAGAAGCATGGAAGCTCAATAAATTTTTTATAATTATCAACCGTCATCATTACATCAATATCATCATCCCATGGAATGAACCCCTTATGTCTTGCTGCACCTAAAAGCGTCCCGTGAGCAAGCGAATATTGAATATTATTTTTTTTACATATATCATGCAATTGGCAAAGTAATTGAAACAGGTATTGTCGTACTTCTTTTTCTGACATTTCCATTCGTTCATTTGTTCCCTTCATCTTTGTTTACCCTCTGTTTTTTAATTTTATTGACATCTCTTTTGCAGATTTTTTTTCCAAATCATTCATTCCCCAAATCCATAAACAGAGTAAGAAAACCAATACATATGTTAAGCCACTTATCAAG
>NZ_JAFBIZ010000302.1 GCF_021531995.1 Faecalicatena contorta | reverse complement strand
ATTTTATGGTGTGGCTGAAAGACCTTCTAATTTCTTGGTAAGTTCAGAAGCACCATCTGAATATGAGAGAGTGCGACTTGAAGATAAAAGTATTTTTGTGGTTGATTTGTCTTCATTGCCAGATAATTTAATGGAAAAAGTGTCTATACCTGTATCACTTACAAATCCAACAGGCCAAAAGCTCTTTTCGTTTCTAAGATGTATAACGGATTCGAAAATATTTCAACAATATATCCCACTATCTGAGATATTGATTGAAAAGTACCATGTGCTAGAATCATATAGAAAGGTTTCTTTTGAAGATTTAATTCAAGTTCAACCTTTAGGTCATACTACTTTTATGAGTACGGAACTAGTATTTTATGATAAGGAATGGTATGAGCAAATTGCTGCGCTTATTGTTAATAATGTACAGGGAATAATAGATACGTTCCAAAGAGCTGGAGTAACTGCAATCCACTTGTTTGAAGATGACTTAAGCCAAAGTATTCCTTTAATAACAGAAGAGAATACCAATTTTCAGTTATATCTTAAT
>NZ_JAFBIZ010000301.1 GCF_021531995.1 Faecalicatena contorta | reverse complement strand
CATCTACAGTTAATGGTATTACAGTAACGCGTATTTCACTTTGGATAAGAAATGAGATAGAAAGTATTACGATACCGGATACTGTAACATATATAGGTGATTTTAAGAACGGAGGGGGTGGATGGGAACCTTGTAGTAGTTTGGAAAGTATTACAGTAGATGAAAATAACCCTAATTACTGTTCCGTAGAGGGAGTTCTATTTAATAAAGATCAGACCTCGCTTGTTTGTTGTCCTACAAAAAGAGAAGGAGAATACAGGATTCCTGACAGTGTAACTACTATTGAAAAATCTGCATTTAAAGATTGTATTGCACTGACTAATGTGATCATTCCTGAGGGAGTGACTACAATTAAAGAGTATGCATTTTCAAATTGTGATAGTATAACAGCAATAAATATACCGAGTACAGTAATAAATATTGAGGGAGATACCCAAGGGCTTAGTTCGGTGTATAGAGGATTTGTCAAAGATTGTGACAATCTTAGTCAGATTAATGTGAGTGAAGATAATGAATATTATTCATCAGATAATGGC
>NZ_JAFBIZ010000300.1 GCF_021531995.1 Faecalicatena contorta | reverse complement strand
ATCTACCATATGAAGGAATTGTAGAAGGATATTTTAAAGCGGACAAATTGTCGGAAGAATTAAGGAAAAAATATGAAAGATATAAAGTTCTGGTTTCTAAGGATGAGTTATCAGATGAAGAATATGAAGAAATAGATAAACTGGAATTCTATTTGGATGAAATACCAGATTATCTTGCAAAAGAATTAACGGCCGAATATAGCCGTTTGAAATTAGAATTTTCAAACAGGGGGTAAGGGCAGTGATTAAAATAGAGAGAAATCCTATCCCCCCTCCATCACTTACTGTTGAAGCACAAAAGGCCAACGGAGTTTATAACAAGCCAGATGTAATACAGAGATTAAAAGAAGATTCAAATGATAAGTGCTATATTTGCGAGTTGGGAGGGCTATCGGATCCAGAAGTGGAACATTTAAGACCTCATCATGGGTGTAAAATACCAGAGAGAGTTTTTGATTGGAACAATTTATTTTATGTATGCCCACATTGTAATAATCTAAAAAAAGAAGCAAAATATGACGACAAAATTATAGAGTGTTGTGT
>NZ_JAFBIZ010000299.1 GCF_021531995.1 Faecalicatena contorta | reverse complement strand
GTTCATATATCTGTAATGGTATTATTTTACAGGAAAGAAAAAAAGAATACAAGTTTTTTTATGTATTTTAGAAAAAAGAAAATAAAATACAGAGAAAAAAGCACAGAATCCGAACTCCCGGAGTTCGGATTCTGTAAGAATAGTGGACCTGGCGGGAGTTGAACCCGCGTCCGAAAGCCCATCCATCGAAGCATCTCCCATCACAGTCATTATATTGACATTCCCTCTGTCCGTCACCTAATGACAGGTTACGGACTTTAGTAGCTTCATAAGTTCTTCCATTCCCTCAAAGCTTTGGAAACGAAGTGCTCCGCCTCGTTGAAGCCGGTAACCCGGGCAGCGGATGACCCGGGGCCGACTGCCGCCAGATTAGGCAGCGTACGCTAATTCTCTATTGTCTGCGTTTATATTTAATTGGAACTTTTATCGTAGTGTCCCGCTACGGATGGCTTCTCCAACTTCCAGACCCCCGTCGAAACCAGTACAAGCCCTGAAAAAAATCCTGTTGTTGGTCTGCAGACTGTCCTTCTTAGGTAAAGTATATTATATAGAAG
>NZ_JAFBIZ010000298.1 GCF_021531995.1 Faecalicatena contorta | reverse complement strand
ACATTGCGGAAACAATGGAATGATCGAACATTCCGGAACCTTCCACGTAACTGTTTCCCGGAAAATTGGTATTCAGAAACTGCATGGTCATTTCAAATACTGCCCGCATATCCAATATGCTGTAATCATGATGATCTCCACCGTGAACTGCAGATACTTTTCCATCTGCAATCTTAATCAGAGCATCCCCTTTCGCTACCTTCAGGCAGTAATTCACTACCTTCGCATAATTTGCTGTTTCCAGTTTTCTAAGCCCGGAACCAGAAATTCCTGCCCGATCCAGAATTGTCCGGATCGCACAGGTACGCACCGGATAGGTCTCACCCTTAATTTTTAAGGCAAGCTGGGTATTGTTCTCAGTATCCTCCAGGATCTCTTCCCAATTCTTTCCTACTGTGTCCTTCATTTTACCCGCTTCCTGAATAGCCGGAACCAATCGCAGTGTTCTTGTAGGCTTACGGATCCAGGAAGATTCTTTTGCTCTCTGTGCCAAAAATTCCAGCATCTCCTTTGGGTCTGCAAACGTCGTCTGATACGCATCTGCAAAAATTCTTGTTTCATTCATGTGTCTTTCCACCTTTCTTAAAATAAGTTTTA
>NZ_JAFBIZ010000297.1 GCF_021531995.1 Faecalicatena contorta | reverse complement strand
AATCAAAGCGGTCAAAGATAGCTGAAACATATAATTTTCCATCTTTAGCCTTGATTTCGGTAATGTCAGTTACACATTTTTCAAGTGGCTTATCGGATTTGAAATCTCGCTTCAGAAGATCATCTGATTTACGCGCTTCCCGATCAGCTCTGGTAATACCATTTGGCTTACGCTTTGGCCGATGGCTAAGGCCTATTTCATCCATAACCCTGTAGACGGTTCGCTCACTAGGAATCTTGAGTCCTTCTGGTTTCTTAAGGAGAAGTGCCTGATACATGCGAATACGCCCATAGGTATCATTGCATTCATCCTCAGAATTAATCGCTCTCATAGCATCAGCGAGATCCTGATATTTCCAGGGACGATCTTTAATAGCAAGATATTTGTAAAAACCCTGGCGGCTGACACCGAGCATCCGGCAATAGAATGAGAGTTTCCCCTTAATCACGCCGTCTTCCGTTTTTATGGCAATGAACTTCATTCTTTGGTTCTTGCTGACTTCCGACGGCTGGCTGCGAAAAAAGCACTTGCTTCCTCGAGAAATTCATTTTCCTCTTTCAGACGCCGGATTTCTTTATCTTGATCCTTAACGCGTTTGCGGAGC
>NZ_JAFBIZ010000296.1 GCF_021531995.1 Faecalicatena contorta | reverse complement strand
AATCAAAGCAGTCAAAGATAGCTGAAACATATAATTTTCCATCTTTAGCCTTGATTTCGGTAATGTCAGTTACACATTTTTCAAGTGGCTTATCGGATTTGAAATCTCGCTTCAGAAGATCATCTGACTTACGAGCTTCCCGATCCGCCTTGGTAATACCATTCGGCTTACGTTTTGGTCGATGACTAAGGCCTATTTCATCCATGACCCTGTAGACGGTTCGCTCACTAGGAATCTTGAGTCCTTCCGGTTTCTTAAGGAGAAGTGCCTGATACATGCGAATACGCCTATATGTATCATTGTATTCATCCTCAGTATTGATTGCTCTTATAGCATCAGCGAGATCCTGATATTTCCAGGGCCGGTCTTTATGAGCAAGATATTTGTAGAACCCCTGGCGGCTGACACCAAGCATCCGGCAATAGAATGAGAGTTTTCCCTTAATCGCGCCGGCTTCCGTTTTTATGGCAATGAACATCATTCTTTGGTTCTTGCTGACTTCCGACGGCTGGCTGCGAAAAAAGCACTTGCTTCCTCGAGAAATTCATTTTCCTCTTTCAGACGCCGGATTTCTTTATCTTGATCCTTAACGCGTTTGCGGAGC
>NZ_JAFBIZ010000002.1 GCF_021531995.1 Faecalicatena contorta | reverse complement strand
GTATTAGAATATATGATTCTCCTGTTATAAGATAGTAACGGTGAATAAATATTTACTACAATATTATTATGGGTGTCATTATCATTTTAGGAGGTTTCAAATGGATATCGCAAAAATCTTATTGCTTGCGCTGGGTATTATGACTGTTGTTTATATGGTTTATCTTGTGCGAGACGTGGTAACACACAAAGAAGAACATCTGCCAATGAAAACAATCCCTGTTCTTCTGATCGGGCTTCTTGCCAACTTTTTTGATACACTTGGCATCGGAAGCTTTGCAACATCAACAACAGCATTTAAATTTACAAAGTCTTGTGAAGACGATCTCATTCCGGGGACAATGAACGTCTCATATGCTGTTCCGATTGCTGTAGAAGCATTTGTTTTTATCCATAGAGTGGAGATTGATCCGCTTACGTTAGTTCTTATGATTGTTGCATCTATTGTTGGGGCAGTAGTTGGAGCATCTGTTATTTCAAAATGGGATATTAACAAAGTGCGAGTTGCACTTGGATTTGCCATGATTGCACTTGGAATTATTATGATCTTCAAATTAATTGAATTTGGTCCATTTGGAATTGTTGGAACAGCGAACATTCTCAGAGGTCCGAAGCTTGTGATAGGAGTTGTTGTCAATTTTGTTCTCGGCGCTCTTATGATGGTTGGTGTCGGTTTGTATGCACCATGTATGGCATTATGTCTTCTGTTGGGATTAAGCGCGGATATGGCATTCCCGATTATGATGGGATCTTGTGCATTTCTCATGCCGCCGGGAAGTATTCCGTTCATTCGTGCAGGAAAATATCACAGACGAGCAGCATTGCCGCTTATTATTTCGGGTGTAATTGGTGTTTTAATTGCATGTTTTGTCATTACATCTTTGCCTTTAACTGTTCTGACATGGATAGTGGTAATTGTAATGTTTATATGTTCCGGCATCTTTTTCCATGATGCAAAAAAAGAGTAGATCATAAAAGTACAGAACAAACGTTCATTTTGTTCTGTACTTTTTTTTATTCTGATGCTATACTGTACAAAGAACGGTCGCGGAAATCTGTGACCTTCGTTACATACCGTGATGCCTTGTATTTCAAGCGCGTTTGCAACGAGCCAAGGGCAAGTTTACTTGACTTTGGTGACTGCCGCGGCGACAAATCCCCTCAATGATTCCATACAGTGTGATTGTGTATTTGGGGATTTGTCATGGTGTTGCGGCGTTTTGAAAAAGTGAATTTGTGACTTCCATTCGTGTAATTGAAAAAGTTCGCCTATAGACCAACGAAAAGAATGATAATTACACGAATTTTTTTCAGAATTACACGAATTTGATGGCTTATAGTAGTCGAAGTAACTTCGTGAAAAGGAGGTTTTTACCATGCCAGTAGAAAGAGGATATTCGCAATCCGCTGCCAGTAGTCAGCTACTTGTTCATAAAAGCAGCCCGCAAGGCGGACATGCTTTTAAATTACATGCCCCATATCAGCCTACAGGAGATCAGCCACAGGCAATTGCGGAACTGGTCAAAGGATTTAAAGAAGGCAATCAATGCCAGACTTTACTAGGGGTTACGGGTTCCGGTAAGACGTTTACCATGGCAAATGTGATCCAGCAGCTGCAGAAGCCGACGCTGGTCATTGCCCATAATAAAACATTAGCTGCTCAGCTTTATGGAGAATTCAAGGAGATGTTCCCTGAGAACGCAGTGGAGTATTTTGTGTCCTACTATGATTACTACCAGCCGGAGGCTTATGTCCCCTCTTCTGACACCTACATCGCCAAGGATTCATCCATCAACGATGAGATTGACAAGCTGCGCCATTCTGCTACGGCTGCATTATCTGAGCGGCGGGATGTGATCATCGTTGCCAGTGTGTCCTGTATCTATGGTCTGGGTTCACCGATTGATTATCAGGAGATGGTCATCTCTCTGCGTCCCGGGATGGAGAAAGACAGAGACGATGTGATCCGTAAGCTCATTGACATTCAGTATGACCGCAATGAGATGGATTTTAAACGTGGTACATTCCGGGTACATGGAGATGTGCTGGAGATATTTCCGGCAGGTTCTGAAGAATATGCGATCCGGGTGGAATTTTTCGGTGACGAAGTAGACAGAATAACAGAAGTGGATGTACTGACGGGAGAAGTAAAGAATGAACTGAGTCATATTGCAATATTTCCGGCATCCCATTATGTAGTATCGAAAGAGAATATGGAGCGTGCAATCCGTGAAATCGAAGTAGAACTGGAAGAGCAGATCCGTTTTTTCAAAAATGAAGGAAAGCTTCTGGAAGCGCAGAGAATCTCGGAGCGAACAAATTTTGATATTGAGATGCTCCGGGAAACGGGATTCTGTTCCGGAATTGAGAATTATTCCAGACACCTTACCGGTCTCGCACAGGGACAGCCGCCGCATACACTGATTGATTATTTCCCGGATGATTTTATTATGATGATTGATGAGTCACATAAGACGGTGCCACAGATTGGCGGAATGTATCACGGGGATCAATCCAGGAAGAAGACGTTGGTGGAGTATGGATTCCGCCTGCCTTCGGCGCTTGATAACCGTCCGCTCAGTTTTGAGGAATTTGAAAGTAAGATCGATCAGGTGATGTTCGTATCTGCGACTCCGGGACCATATGAAGAGCAGCATGAGCTGCTTCGTGCAGAACAGGTGATCCGTCCTACGGGTCTTCTGGATCCGGAGGTGGAAGTGCGTCCGGTAGAAGGTCAGATTGATGATCTGGTGGGCGAGGTGAATAAAGAGATTGCGAAGAAGAATAAGATACTGATCACGACCCTTACCAAGCGTATGGCAGAGGATCTGACTGATTACATGAGAGAACTTGGAATTCGTGTGCGGTATCTGCATTCGGATATTGATACTCTGGAACGGACCGAGATTGTACGGGATATGCGTCTGGATGTATTCGATGTTCTGGTTGGAATCAATCTGCTGAGGGAGGGGCTTGATATTCCGGAGATTACGCTGGTTGCGATTCTGGATGCGGATAAGGAAGGTTTCTTACGTTCAGAAACATCGCTGATCCAGACGATCGGACGTGCTGCGCGTAATTCGGAAGGTCATGTGATCATGTATGCAGATAAGATCACTGACTCCATGCGGATTGCAATTGATGAGACCGAACGGCGAAGAAAAGTGCAGATGGCATATAATGAGGAACATGGAATTACACCGCAGACGATTCAAAAGGGTGTTCGTGATCTGATTGCTGTATCTAAAAAAGTGGCGGCAGAAGAGATGCGCCTGGAGAAGGATCCGGAATCCATGAGCGAAAAAGAACTGGAGAAACTGATCAGAGAACTGGAAAAACAGATGAAGAAGGCTGCTGCGGAGTTGAATTTTGAAGCTGCTGCAGAGTTAAGAGACAAGCTGATCGAGCTGAAACGATTATTAAAAGAGTAAAAAACGATAAGGTGTCAGAATGTATCATTTGGAAAAATATATACAGGTACATCTGATACATTTGAGACAGAAATGAGAGGAACATACAGAGATATGGAAGAACAGAAAAGCAGTAAACAGTATATTAAGATCAGAGGTGCCAATGAGCATAATCTGAAGAATATAGATCTGGACATCCCGAGAGATTCGCTGGTGGTACTTACCGGACTCAGTGGTTCCGGAAAATCATCTCTTGCATTTGATACCATCTATGCGGAGGGACAGAGAAGATATATGGAATCACTGTCTTCTTATGCAAGGCAGTTTCTTGGGCAGATGGAAAAACCAGACGTGGAAAGTATCGAAGGATTGTCCCCGGCAATTTCCATTGATCAGAAATCCACAAACCGTAATCCGAGATCTACCGTTGGAACCGTGACGGAGATCTATGATTATTTTCGACTGCTGTTCGCCAGAGTTGGTATTCCGCATTGTCCGAAATGTGGAAAAGAGATCAAAAAACAGACGGTTGATCAGATGGTTGACCAGATCATGGAGCTGCCGGAGAGGACAAAGATTCAGTTGCTGGCTCCGGTTGTACGTGGAAGAAAAGGAACACATGAGAAGCTTTTGGAAAGAGCGAAAAAAAGCGGGTATGTACGTGTACGTATCGATGGAAGTCTGTATGAATTGTCAGAAGAGATAAGTCTGGATAAAAATATCAAGCATAACATTGAAATCATTGTAGACCGTCTGGTTGTAAAGGAAGGGATTGAGCAGCGACTGACAGATTCGATTGAAAATGTACTGGCTCTTGCAGAGGGACTGATGATCGTCGATGTGATTGATGGGGAATCCATTCATTTCAGTCAGAGTTTTTCCTGTCCGGATTGTGGAATCAGTATTGAAGAGATTGAACCGAGAAGTTTTTCGTTCAACAATCCTTTTGGGGCCTGCCCGGAATGTTTTGGGCTTGGATATAAGATGGAATTTGACGAAGATCTGATGATACCGGATAAGAGCTTAAGCATCAGTGAAGGGGCAATTGCGGTCATGGGCTGGCAGTCCTGTACAGATAAAAAGAGTTTCACATATGCGATTCTGGACGCTCTCAGTAAAGAGTATCAGTTTTCACTGGACACTCCATTTGGAAAATATCCAAAAAAGATTCATGATGTCCTGATACAAGGTACGAACGGAAAAGAAGTAAAGGTGCATTATAAGGGGCAGCGCGGTGAAGGTGTGTATGATGTCGCATTTGAGGGCCTGATCAGAAATGTGGAACGCCGTTACAGAGAAACTTCTTCCGAAGCAGTCAAAGCTGAATATGAAGAGTTTATGCAGATTACACCATGTCATGCATGCGGAGGACAACGACTGAAACCGGCAGCGCTTGCTGTTACCGTTGGCGGAAAGAATATCGCAGAGTTGACAGACATGTCGATTGAACGTCTGCAGAGATTCCTGGACAAATTAAAGCTGAATAAACATCAGATGATGATAGGTGGACAGATTCTGAAGGAAATTAATTCCCGAATCCAGTTTCTGATGGATGTAGGTCTGAATTATCTGACGCTCGGACGTGCGACGGGTAGCCTGTCAGGCGGAGAGGCACAGAGAATTCGTCTTGCTACGCAGATCGGTTCCGGACTGGTAGGGGTTGCATATATTCTGGATGAGCCGAGTATCGGTCTTCATCAGAGAGATAATGATAAGCTTCTGGGTACGTTAAAACACCTGCGAGACCTCGGAAATTCAGTCATTGTTGTGGAACATGATGAGGACACGATGCGGGCTGCTGATTATATTGTGGATATCGGACCGGGAGCGGGTGAACATGGCGGAGAGGTTATTGCGACGGGTACGGCAGAAGATATTATGGCGAATGAAACTTCCATAACCGGAGCTTATCTGAGCGGAAGAATCCGAATTCCGATTCCGGATGAGCGCAAGAAGCCAACCGGATGGGTGAAAGTGATCGGAGCAAGGGAAAATAATCTGAAAAATATAGATGTAAAGTTTCCTCTTGGAGTTATGACCTGCGTGACAGGGGTATCCGGTTCCGGAAAGAGCTCTCTGGTCAATGAGGTGTTGTATAAAAGACTGGCCAGAGATCTGAACCGTGCGAGATGTATTCCGGGAAAACACAAAGAGATACGTGGAATTGATCAGCTGGATAAGGTGATCAATATCGATCAGTCCCCGATCGGAAGAACGCCGAGATCCAATCCTGCGACTTATACCGGAGTCTTTGATCTGATTCGTGACTTGTTTGCGGCAACGCCGGATGCAAAGGCGCGCGGCTACAAGAAAGGGCGGTTCAGCTTCAATGTAAAGGGCGGACGATGTGAGGCCTGCAGCGGAGATGGAATTCTGAAGATCGAGATGCACTTTCTGCCGGATGTATATGTGCCATGCGAGGTATGTAAAGGAAAGCGTTATAACAGAGAGACGCTGGAAGTAAAATATAAAGGAAAGAGCATCTATGATGTACTGAATATGACGGTGGAAGAGGCTTTGCATTTCTTTGAAAATGTGCCGAGTATCCGAAGAAAGATGGAGACGTTATATGATGTGGGATTGTCATATATCCGGCTGGGACAGCCATCTACCACTTTGTCCGGCGGAGAGGCGCAGCGAATCAAGCTGGCAACAGAGCTGAGTAAGAGAAGTACGGGAAAGACGATCTATATTCTGGATGAACCGACGACGGGACTTCATTTTGCCGATGTGCATAAGCTGACGGAGATTCTTCATCGTCTGTCAGAAGACGGCAATACAGTAATTGTGATCGAACATAATCTGGATGTGATCAAAACGGCAGATTATATTATTGATATTGGTCCGGAAGGTGGAGATAAGGGCGGCACTGTCATTGCCCAGGGAACACCGGAAGAAGTAGCCAAGAGTCCGGTTTCCTACACAGGGAAATACATTGCTTCCATGCTTCAAAGACAGGAATAGGAGTCGGAATTCTGTTATCGTCATTTTGTTACAGGGATGCAAAGATTTCGTCATATTGTAATATTTCTTTTAGAAAGCTTCATAAAGATTTAAGCAAAATAGGGCTTTTTATTTTAAAGGAATTTGATTATAATGGAACGTGCATTCAGGAAGATGCATTGTGATTAACAATACGAAAGATAGGATATAGATAGCAAAATGAAGGGAGAATAAGCATGTCAGTTGATATTGGAATTGATTTGGGAACGGCCAGTGTTCTGGTATATGTGAAGGGCAAAGGCGTAATATTAAAAGAACCATCAGTGGTGGCGTACGACAGAGACACCAATGCAATTAAGGCGATTGGTGAAGAAGCAAGGCTTATGCTTGGAAGAACGCCGGGGAATATCGTGGCAGTCAGACCTTTAAGACAGGGGGTAATTTCGGACTATACAGTCACAGAGAAGATGATAAAATATTTTGTTCAGAAAGTGTTGGGAAAACGTACATTCAAAAAACCAAGGATCAGTATCTGTGTTCCGAGCGGAGTAACAGAAGTGGAACGTAAAGCAGTGGAGGAAGCGACTTACGCTGCAGGTGCCAGAGAAGTGAATCTGATCGAGGAGCCGGTTGCAGCGGCCATCGGTGCGGGAATTGATATATCAAGACCGTGTGGCAATATGATTGTCGATATCGGAGGAGGTACCTCTGATATTGCGGTGATCTCTCTTGGAGGTACAGTTGTCAATACTTCTCTTAAGCTGGCAGGAGACGATTTTGATGAAGCGATCGTGCGATATATGCGAAAGAAACATAATCTTCTGATAGGAGAAAGAACAGCGGAAGATATTAAGATCAAGATTGGTACGACGTATCCGCTGATTGAGGAAGAAGCGATGGAGGTCCGTGGACGGAATCTGGTTACAGGTCTTCCGAAGACCGTGACTGTTACGTCTTCCGAGACGGAAGAGGCACTGCGTGAGACGACCGGACAGATCGTGGAAGCAGTAATCAGTGTGCTGGAACGTACACCGCCGGAGCTTTCTGCCGATATTCTGGATCGCGGGATCGTACTGACCGGAGGCGGTTCCATGCTTCGTGGAATGGAAGAACTGATTGAAGAAAAGACCGGTATCAATACCATGACGGCAGACGATCCGATGAAGGTGGTTGCGATTGGTACCGGAGAGTATGTAGAATTTATGGGTGGGCGTAAAGATTTTTAATGGACAGTATAAAAGGATATGTCGAGCACATTGTATATCGGAATGAAGATAACGGATATACAGTTTTTCATCTGGAAAATGATGATGGAGAGATGACCTGTGTCGGAAATTTTCACTATATTGAAGAAGGAGAACTTCTGAAACTGGACGGTGAGTATACGACACATAAGATGTATGGCCTGCAGTTTGCGGTGGAATCTTCAGAAGTGTGTGAGCCGGAGGATCTGGTTTCTATTGAAAGGTATCTGGGATCCGGTGCAATCAAAGGGGTCGGAACTGCACTTGCAGGAAGAATTGTCAGAAAGTTTAAAGAAGATACTTTCCGGATCATAGAGGAAGAGCCGGAAAGACTGGCAGAGATCAAGGGCATCAGTGAGCGTAAGGCCCGGGAGATTGCTGCTCAGGCAGAAGAAAAAAAGGATATGCGTCAGGCTATGATATATCTGCAGAAATACGGAATATCAACGACTCTGGCAGCAAAAATATACCAGCATTATGGGAGAAATGTTTATCGTGTGATAGAAGAGAATCCATATCAGCTGGCTGACCATGTATCAGGAGTTGGATTTAAGACCGCTGATGAGATTGCGTCAAAAGTTGGAATTCATACGGATTCTGATTATCGCATTCGCAGCGGTATTTTCTATACACTCATGCAGAGTGTGAATGAAGGGCATATATATCTTCGTCAGAACGTACTTCTTTATCGTGCAGGAGAATTGTTGGGAGTAGAGATCCCCAATATGGAAAAATATCTGATGGATCTTGCAATGGAAAAAAAGATTGTTATGAAACAGGCGGAAGATGGCAACAGGATCTATGCTTCCCGTTATTATTACATGGAGCTGAATGTAGCCAGAATGCTTCATGACCTGAATGTTTCCTGTGATGTGGCAGAGGATCATATGAATCGAAGGATTCAGGCAATCGAAGACAATACGGGATTGCATCTGGATGAGATCCAGAGGAAGGCAGTTGTGGAGGCGGCTCGCAGGGGAATTATGGTATTGACAGGAGGACCGGGAACAGGAAAGACAACAACGATCAATGCGATGATTCATTTCTTTGAAAGCGAGGGTATGGATATCTATCTTGCAGCGCCTACCGGGAGGGCAGCAAAACGTATGACAGAGGCAACCGGTTGTGAGGCTCAGACGATACACCGTCTTCTGGAGGTCAGCGGTAATCCGGAAGATGAGAATATCGGAGGGTTTCAGAGGAATGTCGAGAATCCGCTGGAAGCAGATGTCGTTATCATAGATGAGATGTCAATGGTCGATCTTCCGTTAATGTATGCACTGCTGGGAGCAATCATGCCGGGGACAAGACTGATTCTGGTGGGAGACCGAAACCAGCTTCCGAGTGTAGGACCGGGAAGTGTATTAAAAGATATCATTGATTCAGAATGTTTCCCGGTCGTGATGCTGACAAAGATCTTCCGGCAGGCAGGAAAAAGTGACATTGTTCTAAATGCTCACAAAATTAATCGGGGAGAAGAGGTGGTTCTGGATAATAAGAGCAGAGACTTTTTCTTCCTGAAAAGGCAGGATCCAAACATGATCATCAGTAATGTGATCACACTGATCCAGAAGAAACTTCCCAAATATGTAGATGCGAGGCCTTATGATATCCAGGTACTGACACCAATGAGAAAGGGCGTTCTTGGAGTAGAACGGCTGAATCGTATCCTTCAGGAGTATCTGAATCCGCCGGAAACAGGCAAAAAAGAAAAAGAATATTCGGAACGGATCTTCCGAGAGGGAGATAAAGTCATGCAGATCAAGAACAATTATCAGCTGGAATGGGAAATCTCAACCCGATATGGAATGACCATAGACAAGGGACTGGGAGTTTTTAACGGCGACATGGGAATTGTTCGTGAGATCAATACATATGAGGAAACGGTAACAGTTGAATATGATGAGAAAAAAAAGGTAAAGTATCCGTATCATCTTTTGGATGAACTGGAACTTGCCTACGCTGTTACCATACATAAATCTCAGGGGAGTGAGTATCCTGCGGTTGTGATTCCGCTTCTGCAGGGACCCAGACAGCTGTATCACAGAAATCTGCTGTATACGGCTGTGACAAGGGCAAGAAAATGTGTGACACTGGTGGGAAGTGATACGGTGTTTCAGGATATGATTCACAATACCAACGAGCAGAATCGCAATACAAGTCTTGCCGAGCGAATCCGGGAAATTGGGTGAAAACATTTTTTATAAAAACAGCAGCATTACTGTGGCCGGAAGTATGCCCGTTCTGTCAGAAAGTATGCAGAACAGGGATCTGTGCTTCCTGCCGCAGAATGATCGAAAAATTAAGAGTTCGTGAACCCAGGTGTATGCAATGTGGTAAACCGCTGCGGCATATGGAGCAGGAATACTGCCATGACTGTATGCATACACATCACTATTACGAAAGAGGGATCAGTCTGTGGATACACAGACCACCGATCAATACGTCTATCTATCAATTCAAGTATCACAATCAGAGAAGATATGGAACTCATTATGCAGAAGAAATTGTTAAAATTTATGGAAAAACGATTCTGAGATGGGATCCGGATCTGCTCATTCCGATTCCGTTGCATCCCAAAAGAAAAAGAAAGCGGGGCTATAATCAGGCAGAAATTCTGGCAAGAGAATTAGGCAAAAGACTCAGCCTGAATGTTGATTCGATAAGCCTGATCAGAAAATTGAATACAGATCCACAAAAAAAGCTGGGGCATGCTGAAAGGAAAAACAATCTGAAGAAGGCTTTTTTTCTGAAGAAAGAACTGATCGGGGTGAAAAATGTTGTCCTGATAGATGATATCTATACGACAGGAAACACGATCGATGCGGCAGCGAAAGTCCTGAAAGAAGGTGGGGTTGAAAAAGTCTATTTTTTAACTATAAGTATTGGACAAGGATACTGATATTTGTTATACTGAAAATAGTGTTTGTATGTGAGTTTTGAGACCTCGAGGTGAATATATGTTAGATGAAGAAAGAGTAAAGCTTATGACCCGGCTTGCACTTTATGAACAGACGAAAGGGCAGGAAGATTTTAAAATCAGCGCGTATTACCGCAAAGATTATGCAAGCCTCCATGTGATATGCTCACTGATCAGTGTGACGATTGGATATGCATGCGTTGCTGCACTTGTGCTGCTTGCAGTATTTGATACGTTGATGGCAAAGATGTCAAATGGATTGATTCTCTTTTTACTGTTGGTTGTATTTATTGGATATGTGGTTATTATGTGTATTTATGCAGGATTATCCAGTTTTATTTTTAACAGGAAGCACAAAAAAGCAAGACAGAGAGTGAAGAAATATAATCATAATCTGATTAAATTACTTAAGATGTATGAAAAGGAGAATGAATAGATGAATACGATGTATGTGATTCGTGGAAAGCTGCAGGAATTCTATGCGGAAAAATCAATGATAGTCAATAAATTGTTGCAATTTGTTCTGGCGCTGGTAACCTTTACGGTAATCAGTCATAATGTCGGATATATGAAGGCTGCGGCAACTCCGGTTGTGTCACTGGCACTGGCAATTGTATGTACCTGCCTGCCTCTGTTTATGACGGTTGTCATGGCTACGGTTTTGATACTGGTTCATATGTATTCTGTTTCTCTGGGGATTCTGGCAGTCACAGCTGTGCTTTTCCTGGTAATGTATATTTTTTATCTGCGCCTGACTCCTAAGATGGCACTGCTTGTATTACTGACTCCGCTGGCGTGTGCGCTTAAGATCCCCTGTGTGATTCCAATCGCGGCAGGACTGGTTGCGACTCCGGTCAGCCTGATCGCAGCATTTTGTGGTACGATTGTGTTTTATATGATGGAATATGTAAAAGCAATAGCCGGATCTACCGAAGGAAGTGGAAGTAAGGCACTGCTTTCTCAGACATCGGCATATGTAAAGCAGGTATTCATGAATAAGGATATGTGGGTTATGATATTTGCATTTACGGTGTGCTTCTTTTTGGTATATGCACTGCACAGAATGGCAGTAGATCATGCATGGAAAATTGCGATCACTGCGGGTGCAGTTGCCAATGTGATTGTGATTGCTGTGGGAAGTGTTACTCTTGGGTTCCAAGTATCTTATCCTTCCCTGATTATCGGAAGCGTGCTGGCTGTTCTGGCAGGAATGGTTCTTGAATTTTTCTTTTTCTCTGTGGATTATGCGAGAAGTGAAAATCTTCAGTTCGAGGATGATGAATACTTTTATTATGTTAAGGCAATTCCTAAGGTATCTGTAACAACGCCGGAAAAGACCGTGAAGAGAATCAATGAACGGCAGGAAACAGAGATTATTGATACAGAAGAAGTCAGAAGAATGGCAAAAGGAACTTCTGAAAAAAAAGTTCAGCCTGAGAAAAAGAAGAGTGTTCGTGTAAGTAAAGCGAATCCGGGGAATAAGCGTCCTCCCAAAAAAGGACCGGTTGCGAAAAAGCATGATATGAAAGAAGTAGATAAGATGCTTCTTACACAGAGTCTCAGAAGAGACCTGGACGGAAAAGAATAATATTTTTTGATCATAATGTGTGTATGTCTGAACACATAAAGGAGGTGAGAGACAGAATGATGATATCTGAATTTACAGAAAAATATAACTTATATTTCCCTGATATAAAATTGACGGATATTATTGAAGTTCTGATTCTTACATTTCTTATCTATCAGGTGATGGTATGGATTAAGAATACGAAAGCATGGATGCTCTTAAAAGGAATCATTGTTTTGGCGGTGTTTATTCTGATCGCAGCTGTCTTAAACATGCATACAATATTGTATCTGGCAAAGAATTCAGTTACGGTTATGGCCACGGCGGCAATTGTAGTGTTTCAGCCGGAACTGCGAAGAGCACTGGAAAAGCTTGGAGAAAAGCAGTTTCTGCCTTCGGTTGTTCCGTTTGAAACGAGCAGAGAAGCACGTTTCAGTGAAGAGACAAGAGAAGAGATGATCCGGGCTGCTTTCGCGATGGGCAAGGTGAAAACGGGTGCATTGATTGTGGTAGAGCAGGCAATTCGCCTTACGGAATATGAAAGTACCGGAATCAAGATGGACTGTCTGGTGTCCAGTCAGGTACTGATTAATATATTTGAACATAATACTCCTTTGCATGATGGGGCTATTATTGTACGGGGAGACCGCATTGTATCTGCAACCTGTTACCTTCCACTGTCTGATAATATGGGAATCAGTAAGGATCTGGGAACCAGACATCGTGCTGCAGTAGGCATGAGTGAAGTAAGTGATGCGCTGATTATCGTAGTGTCAGAAGAGACGGGTGCGGTTTCTGTGGCACAGGGAGGAAGGCTGGCTCGTAATGTTACAGAAGAAGAACTCAGAGAAAGATTGTCTGACATTCAGCATAAAAAGAAAGAAACAGGCCGAATAGCAGCATTATGGAAAGGAAGGCGTAAGAATGAGAAGAAAACTGACAAATAATCTCAGCCTTAAAATACTGGCCTTTCTGATCGCGTCCTGTATGTGGCTTTTGGTGGTTAATATTGACGATCCGGTAACAGAGGAAACGTATTCCGGAATACCGGTCGAAGTGATTCATGAAGAAGTTGTGAAGGAGCAGAACAGCACATACCAGATTGTAGATGATACGAATGAGATAAGTGTGACAGTTACTGCCAAACGATCCGTACTGGACAAGATCAGGTCAGAAGATATCAAGGCGGTTGCAGACATGAGAGAGCTGACGCTTCGCACACAGGTGCCGATAGAAGTAACGGTTGAAGGCTACCGGTATGACAAGGCAGTTGCAAAGCCGAGAAATCTTCAGGTACAGATAGACGAGGAAGCAAAGAATAATTTCCCGATCACGCCTACAACAATCGGAACTGTAAGAGAAGGATATGTGATTGCGGAAATGAATGCAGTTCCTCAGAAGGTGACTCTGCGTGGTCCGAAGACGGTGATCGACAGTATCAGTAAGGTCATTGCGGAAGTAGATGTATCCGGACTGTCGGAAGACACGACACTGGAAGCAAAGCTTGTGCTGTATGATGCGAATAACAATGTGATTGATCAGACGCTGCTGGCGAACAATCTTGGGAAAGAGGGCGTGAGTGTAGCCGTTGAACTGTTCCAGATCAAGAATGTGCCGATCCGGCTGGATACTTCGAAG
This sequence comes from Faecalicatena contorta, assembly GCF_021531995.1. Classification (GTDB taxonomy): domain Bacteria; phylum Bacillota; class Clostridia; order Lachnospirales; family Lachnospiraceae; genus Dorea_A; species Dorea_A contorta_A. The sequence goes on along the minus strand of NZ_JAFBIZ010000002.1, from coordinate 53,076 downwards.
ATAAGAGCGGCGGACGGATATAAGATAAGCAGTGTAGAAGTGGAGCCTCAGGAAGTGAGTGTGACCGGAGACAAGGATACACTGAAGAAACTGCTGGAGATTGATATACCTGCTGAAGAGTTGGAGATATCTGATCTGACGCAAAAGTCGGCAAAGACGATAGATATATTGCCGTATCTGCCGGAAGGCGTCATGCTGGCAGAGTCGAATGCGAACAATGTTGTGGTGTCGATTACGGTAGAACAACCCGGAGCCAAGATGTATGAAGTGTCGACCGAATCAATTGTGGTGAATAATCTGGCGTCCGGCCTGGAGTTAAGCTTTGGAAACACGGTGGATCTGGAGATACAGATTAAGGGACCGAGTGAAAAGCTGGAAGTATTTTCTATTGCAAAAAAAGTCAGCATTGATCTGAAAAAATATACGACTCCTGGAACTTACACTGTTCCGGTGGCTGTGGAGCTCCCAAGTGGATGCTCTCTGGTTAATGATGTAAGTGTCGAAATCGTATTGGAAAAAAAGAAAGAAGAATAACACGGAGGGAAATATGGTTAGTCAGAAAGTTACAATTACCAATCCTACTGGTCTGCATTTGAGACCTGCAGGAATATTCTGCAATACAGCCAGCAGATATGACTGCAGAGTGACATTTAAGTACGGTAACATGACAGCAAATGCAAAAAGTGTTCTGAGTGTTCTCGGAGCGTGCATTAAAAAAGGCGATGAAATCGAACTTGAATGTGAAGGAAAGGGTGAAGAAGAAGCATTAGCTGCTATGGTAAAAGCCGTAGAAGATGGGCTTGGGGAATAGGTAACAAAAGAAAGAGCCGGGAATGGAGCAGACATTCCCGGCTCTTTTTTTAGTAAAGTACTTGCATTATCCTGAGAAAAGAGTTACAATACCGTTGTTCACGAAAATAAAAAAGGAGAAAAACATGAACATTCAAGAATATGATATCATGAACGCTTTGACTGAAAAGAGGTTTCACTCACAAAGAGAACTCTCAGCTTATACGGGATATTCTGTTGGAAAAGTAAACAGTGCATTAAAAAAACTGATCAATAGTGCGTATATAGATGAAGATATGAACCTTTCTCAGAAAGCGCTATGTGAAATACAGAAGAAAAAACCCAAAAATGCTGTGATTCTTGCTGCAGGATACGGTATGCGAATGGTTCCGATCAATGTGGAGATGCCGAAGGGTCTGTTGGAAGTTCACGGAGAGTCGTTGATCGAACGTCTGATTCTGCAATTACATGAGGCAGAAATATATGATATTGATATCATCGTCGGATTCATGAAGGAACAGTATGAATATCTGATCGATAAGTTTGGAGTGAATCTGGTGTTCAATGCAGATTACTCAAGGAAAAATAATCTGCATTCTCTGAACAGAGTGGTAGAGAAGATTGGTAATACCTATATCATACCATGCGATATCTGGTGCAGAAATAATCCGTTTTCCAAAAAAGAGTGGTATTCCTGGTATATGGTGACGGATGCGTTTTCTGAAGAAAGCTCTGTCAGGATCAATCGAAAAAAAGAATTAGTAAGTGTGAAACGAAATGAAGATGGCAATGCCATGGTCGGAATTGCATATATGCTTGAGAGTGACGCTGAAAAATTAAAGAAAAACATTCGGGAATACTCCGCAAAACGGGAATATAATCAGGCATTCTGGGAACAGGCACTTCAGGAAGGGGATCGGTATCTTGTCGGACCAAAAGAGGTGAGTGCAGAGGATGTGTTTGAAATTAATACATATGAACAGCTAAGAGAGCTGGATGACAACTCCAATCAGCTGCAGTCAGATGTGATTGCATTGATCGCGGAAGTACTGAACTGTAATGCAGCTGAGATTGTTGAGATTCGGTCTCTGAAGAAAGGAATGACGAATCGCTCGTTTCAGTTCCGGTGCAGAGACAAAAAGTATATTATGCGGATACCCGGGGAAGGCACAGATCAGATGATCAATCGCAGACAGGAGTACGAAGTATATGAGCAGTTAAAAGGTACGGAACTTACGGATCCTGTGATCTATATTTCATCGGAAAACGGGTATAAGATTACAGAGTTTGTTGAAAATGCAAGAAACTGTGACAGTGACAATCCGGAAGATGTAAAGATATGTATGGATCTTTTGCGGGAATTCCATAACATGAATCTGAAGGTCGGACATACCTTTGATATATTTGAACAGATGGAATATTATGAAAAATTAAGGGGAGCGGAACCTTCAGCATATAGGGATTATCAGAATACAAAAACAAAAATGTATGAATTAAAGCAATATATTGATACACAGCCAAAACAGATATCTTTGACTCATATAGATGCTAACTGTGATAATTTTCTTCTGACGAAGGAGAAAATATACCTGATCGACTGGGAATACGCAGGAATGCAGGATGTTCATGTTGATATAGCCATGTTTGCAATCTATTCCATGTATGACAGAGACAAGGTCGATGAGCTGATCGATCTGTATTTTCAGGGACAGGTGGATCAGAAGATCCGGATTAAAATCTATTGCTACATTGCAGTGTGCGGTTTCCTCTGGAGCAACTGGTGTGAGTATAAAAGAGTGTGTGGTGTGGAATTCGGAGAGTATTCACTAAGACAATATCGATATGCGAAAGAATATTATCACATTGTAAAAGAAGAACTGGAGAAAGGAGCAATTGATGATACAGATAGATAATGCAGTCATCATGGCTGCCGGAATGTCGACAAGGCTGGCTCCATTGTCGTATGAAAAACCAAAAGCACTGCTTACGATCCATGGAGAGGTTCTGATTGAACGACAGATCAGACAGCTTCAGGAAGCAGGAATCGAAGACATTACAATAATCGTCGGATATCACAGAGAGCAGTTTGAATATCTGAAAGAAAAATGCAAAGTTACATTAATTGAAAACCCATACTATCTGGAAAAAAATAATCATTCCAGTCTGTATGTGGCAAAAGAAAAGCTGAAGAATACTTATATATCCTGCAGTGATTATTATTTTCGTGAGAACCCATTTTGCAGGGAAGAAGAACGGCCATATTATACGACCATGTACAAGCAGGGAAAAACGGATGAATGGTGTGTCTTTTCGGATTCAGAAGGGAAGATTACAGAGGTTGTGATCGGAGGCAAGGATGCCTGGGTCATGCAGGGTATTGTATTATTTGATGAAAGATTTTCAGGACAGCTGATTCCGCTTCTGGAGAAAGCGTTTGAAGATCCAAAGGCAGCAGATACCTACTGGGAAGATCTTTATCTGGAACATATACAGGAAATGGTACTGTATGAGAGGCGGGAAGATGATGGAAATGTGCTGGAATTTGACAGTTTTGAAGAATTAAGAGAGCAGGTGCCCGAGTACCTGACGTCATCAGGATGTCATATCATGGAGACGATCGCAGAACGGTTGAAATGTGAAGAAAAGGATCTTTATGGATTTGCACCGGTAAAAAAAGGAAATCAGGCAGCGGGGGTTTGCTTCAGATACCGGAATGATTCCTACACATATGATTATGGAACTGGAAAACTGCGTGTAATGGAGGAAAAATAATATGTCACAAAAAAATAACAAAAAATTAATAGAGCGTCTGGATCTGTCGACCATGATCGTTCCGCTGATCGTGATCATAGCACTGTGTGTGGTATTTATGATCTGTCCGGAACAGTCAAAAAATGTTCTGGGCAATATAAGAAATTTTCTGGGGGATGATATTGGAATCTATTATGTATTGCTTGGCTGTGGGGCAGTGATCTGTTCGCTTTATATGGCATTTTCACGATATGGAAAGATTCGCCTTGGAGATCAGGACAAGCCGGAGTACAGTACGTTTAAATGGGGAACCATGATATTTACTTCAACAATGGCGGCAGATATCCTGTTTTATTCTCTGTGTGAATGGGCCTTGTATGGCAATGATCCCCACATCGTTGCGATGGGGGGTATGCAGAAATGGGCACCTACCTACACGTTGTTTCACTGGGGACCGATTGCGTGGAGTTTTTATATTATTCTTGCGGTTGCCTTTGGATTTATGATTCATGTCAGAGGCAGAGAGAAACAGAAGTTCTCAGAAGCATGCAGACCTCTGCTTGGAGATAAAGTAGACGGAATCATAGGACGAATCATTGATCTGCTTGCGGTCATAGCTTTGCTTGCAGGAACAGCTACAACGTTTTCGCTGGCAACTCCACTGCTTTCTGCGGCACTCAGCCATGTGTTCGGACTGACGCCTGGAATTACGCTTACAATTATTATTCTGCTGATGATCGCATTCGTATATACACTGACGGTATGGTTTGGCATGAAGGGGGTATCCAGACTTGCAAGCATCTGTGCGTATCTGTTCTTTGTTCTGCTTGCCTATGTATTGATTGGAGGCGGAGAATGCAGATACATTCTGGAAACAGGGGTATCCTCGATTGGAAATCTGGTACAGAATTTTGTTGGGATGGCAACCTGGATGGATCCCGCCAGAGAAACTTTCTTTGTGCAGAACTGGAGTATTTTCTATTGGGCCTACTGGATGGCATGGTGTGTGGCAACGCCTTTTTTTATCGGAATTATCAGTAAGGGAAGAACCATCAGAAATACGGTGATGGGAGCATATGGATGTGGTCTTGCCGGAACATTTATGTCATTTATCGTGCTGGGGAATTATGGATTGTCGCAGCAGATGAAAGGTGTAATAGATGTTGTCGGTGAACTGGAAAACGGAACGGATATTCCGGCTGTGATCATAGAGATTCTGAATACCCTGCCGTGTGCAAAGCTGGTGCTGGTAATCCTGGTAGTTACGATGATTGCATTTTATTCGACGACGTTTGATGCATTGACAATGGTTGTTTCCTCCTATTCCTACAAGTTTTTAAAAGCAGATGAAGAACCGGATAAAAAGATCCGTACATTCTGGGCTGTGCTGTTTATCCTGTTTCCGATCGCACTGATCTTCTCTGAAAATTCGATGAACAGTCTGCAGTCGGTGGCGATCATTGCGGCATTCCCGATTGGGATCATTGTTATGATTATTGTAGCAAGCTTTTTTAAAGATGCAGGAAAATATCTGAACGAGCATCAATAAGTAGGAAGCTCTGTCAATGAAAATGCGGTTTCCAGAGGAGTGTTCCTTTGGAAACCGCATTTTTATGATGTCATTATATGACGTTGTTCATCCTTATGATTGTTTCTGTAATTAGTTGGCATATCCAAGCCATACACCGTTAGAATCAAAGACGCAGATGCGTCCGTCGATCAGAAGAGAGCCGGTTACCATGAAACCGTTGTTGTTTGGATCGAAATAATACCATTTGTAATTGATCTTCTTCCAGCCGAATACCAGATTACCATTCGGGACATCCAGATAAACATATTTTGTACCTGTACTCGTTTCTATCTTTCCCCAGCCGGTTACCATGGCGCCGGTTTCTGTAAAGTAATAGTACTTTTCGTTAATCGTCAACCATCCATTGCATGCCATGGCATTGAGAGCGTCCGGATTCAGATAATACCATTTTCCACCGGATTTGAGCCATCCGGAGTGCTCGGCACCGTCACTGTCATAATAGAAGTAAGCTTTATAATAAGATGAGTAGTACCACCCAACGGTCATGGAACCATCTTTATTAAAGTGATATGTCTTTCCGCCGAGATTACGCCATCCTTCTTTCTGCATCAGGTTGGCATATACCGCGTTACTGTTCGGAATCATATAGTACCACTTTCCGCCGGATTTTATCCAGCCGGTGCATTCATAACCATTGCTGTTGTAGTAGCGCCACCCTTCTGAGAATTGATACCAGCCGATGACCATGGACCCGTCTGAACGGAAGCAATAGATCTTGCCGCTGATCTCGTAACGTCCATTTGCAATCATTGCATAGCCATATCCTGTATTCGGATCCAGATAGTACCATTTTCCACCGTCATTGAGCCATCCCCGGTGTTGTGCTCCGTTGCTGTCAAAGTAGTACCACAGACCTTCGAATTTGAACCAGCCGGTCACCATATATCCTCTGGAGTCAAAGGCATAAGTAACACCATCAATGGTATAGATGTTATTGCACAGATATCCGCCGCCAATGATTTCGAACCAGTATCCATTGCTGTTGTGACGCCAGTATCCGCTTCCGGAATCAAAGAGTACCGGAGCTTCGGATTCTTCCGTAACAGAACCGCTCTCAGATTCCGGAACGGAGATATCTTTATTATCTGCAGCATTCGCTTCTTCTGTTGGTGAAGAGGCTTTATCTTCCGGGAATTCCTGAATTACCTCTGTATCAGAAACGTCCGCCTCATCTGTAATATCCGTATCCGGTTGTTCCTGACTGTCATCTTCTGAAACAGACACTTCTGCCTGTACATTCGCATCTTCAGCTGTATCTGCATCTGCATCTGCGGCAAGTGCTGTGAGAGGAGCCGCACAGGTTAATGTCAGAGCCAGAAATAATGACAGTAATTGTTTTTGATAGTTTTTCATATCATTACCTCCTCATAATGTAAAAGATAGTATTATTATACAAAAGAAATATTGTAATGACAATTAAAATATCAGAAAAAAGGAAGGAATAATCCGAAATCCCTTTTAATACAGCAGAAGGGAAAAGTATTGTATAAATATTTAATAAATGGTATGATTTGTATAATTGATAGTGCAGATTATTTGTAATAGTTAGGAGGAATGGGAATGATAAAAAGAAAAAAGCTGGTTGCACTTTTCAGCATTATGGCATTATCGGTAAGTTCCGTAACGCCTGCATTGGCACAGGACAGCGTGTCTGATGATGCAGTACAGGAAGAAGTGGTTCAGGAGGAGACTGTAACAGAAGATGTTCAGGAGACTGTAACAGAAGAAGTGGAACTGTCTGAAGAAGCGACAGCGGAGGAAGAGGAGACCAAAGCGGAACAGACGATAGAAGAGACAGAATCTGAGGATCCGGCGGTTGTATCAGACGGAGGAACTGACGTGGGGATTCCGGAGACGGGCTGGTATGAAGAAGACGGATACCGGTATTATTACGTGGACGGCGTAATGCTGGAAGACACCATGTACCAGATTGAAGGAGACTGGTATTACTTCTGGTCTGACGGAACGTTGATGGTGAACGGGGATGTTTATTACTGGAATGAAGATACAGAAAAAGGCGGATATATCAGATCAGCTGAAGATGGAATCTTGATTACCGGCTGGTATTATGATGAATATGAGGAGGAATATCAATATTACGGAGAAGATTTCTTCCGGTATGAAAGTGAAGTGCTTGAAGAAGACGGCAATTCCTATTATTTTAATACCAATGGATATCTGGTCAGAAACGGCAATGTGATGATTGGTGACGTACTCTATTATGCAGATGAGGATGGGGTACTGGCGGTTGTTGACGATGCAGATCTGAACGGCTGGCAGATGATCAACGGCGCATGGTATTATTATGAAGATGGTTCATATGTCTGTGATGAGACAAAAACGATTGACGGTAAGGACTATTATTTTGGCTGGAATGGTGAGCTGCAGATCGGTGTGATCAGGATCAGTGGGGAAAGACCATACCTTACTGACAGTAACGGCGCAATCATCAAGCATGCAAAAGGCTGGTATCAGTCACCGGAAACGAAGGACTGGTATTATTTCTTTGAGGACAATCGGATTGCCAGCAGCGAGACCGTGGCTGATAAAGGAAAACAGTATTATTTTGACTGGCAGGGCATCATGCAGACCGGTTCTTTTGTAGTATCGATCTGGAACGAAGAAGAGGAAGATTATGATGATGTATGGCTTCTTGCAGACTCGGACGGAGTGATTATTCAGAAGACCGGATGGGTGCAGACCGGTGGTGAATGGTATTATATCGGGGAAGACGGTAATCTGTATACAGATGGTCTATATGAGATTGGCGGCAAGAAATACCTCTTTAACTATGCTGGTGTCATGGACCAGGGCATGTGCTGGTATGACGGAGAAGTGTATATGACAGATGCCAAAGGTGCGCTTGTAATGAATGATTGGGTGCGCTTTGGACTTAGCTGGTATCGTACAGATGAACAGGGAAGAAGACTGACCGAACAGTGGGTAGACAATCATAAATACTATGTTGACTGGGATGGCGAGATGGTGACCGGTGTATATGAGATTGAAGGAGAGTCCTATCTCTTTTCTGATAACGGAGCACTGGTTAAGAAGCTTGGAGCAAAAGCAGGCTGGGAGCTCGCAGACGGAACATGGTATTACCGGACGGAGGATGGAGAACCGTACAGTGGATGGCTGCAGGACAGATATTATATTATGAATGGTGCTATGGCGACGAATATGATTGTCGATTCTGATGACGGATGTTATTATGTCGGATATGACGGTGAGATCATGAAGGGTTGGATCAAGAATCCATATGGTGAATGGTTTTATGCAGATCCTGCCACCGGAAAACTCATCGCGGATGAGGGATGGAAGACGATTAATGGAAAATGGTATTATTTCACGGATTATTATACACTTGCAACCTATCCGATCGTTGATGAAGGAAAATTATATGATATTGATTCTTCCGGATATTATCTCGGTGAGATCAAGGGGAAAAAGGCATGGAAGAAAACCCGTACGGGAGACTGGTATTACTTTAATGAAGACGGAACTTTGAATCAGGAAGCAAAGCTGGAGATTAACAATGTCACCTATTATTTCGATGGGAATGGGGTGATGGTTTCCGATATGTTCTGGTATGACGAAGATACAGGAGAAGAATACTATATCAATGCTTCCGGAGTAAGAACAGATCTGAAGAACGGCTGGCAGAAAATTGATGGTTCCTGGTACTATTATAAAAACGGAGAGCAGCAGACCGGACTTCAGACGATTGACGGAAAGCAGTATTATCTGGATCCGGAGATGAAGACAGGTTATGTCTGGGTATCAGAACTGAGTGGCCATAGATTCTTCAGAAGTGACGGTGTCATGACAGAGGTAAAGACAGGATGGTATTCTGTGAAGGATGATTATGGAACAGTCTGGTACTATTTTGAAAACGGAAATCCGGCAGAAGGACTGAAAACGATAGGAGGCAAAGCATATTACTTTAACAATGGATGTATGTGGACAGGTATGCTCTATACAGGAATTGAATTCTATCTGTTTGATGGCAGCGGCGCAATGGTAAAAGGCGGATGGGCAAAAGTAGATGGATACTGGTATTATGCATCTTCCAGCGGACGCCTGTATACCGGTGAAAGAACCATTAATGGAAAGAAATACTGGTTCACAGGAAGTGGAATATGGGTTAAATAATACATAAAACAGAATATGCTGCGAGAATAAAGAATGGAACAGGGTGTTGCTTTATAACCGGAAAGGTTGTGAAGCAACACCTTTTCAACATTTTTATTTCAGTAGCGGGTGACAATCCCCTTCTGTAATGTGAAGCCTCCGGCGGATCACAGGCGTGGCCAGTGGAAGAATACTTTGCATTCAACTACGCCGCGGCAAGAACTCCAGAGGCGTTCTTGAATGGATGGAAAAAGATGATATAATAGAGGCAGTGGAATAAAAACCAGGATGGAGGAATGATCATGAGAAAGAGAGTGTTGGCGCTGCTGCTTGTAACTGTGATGTTCATATTAGGCAGCTGGTGGGGGATGACAAGACAGTTCGTGGTGCATGCGGCAGAGCCGGATGAATCACGGGCAGGGACTGTAGAGGAGACGTATGTCAACCCCATTTATCAGGATGTGGTCAGCGAAGAGGATCTGACGGCCACTGCAGAAAATGGAATCGCGACATATGCAGAACCGGAATACGAGACGGATGAAAGTGTTCAGAATATTGCATCTATCATTCGTGAAAATATGATTCAGCGGGAAAGTATCATTACTGTATATTATAAGTCCGAACAGGAATATGATAATACGAAGCTGAAAAGCTGGGTAGAACTGGCAATGGCAGAAACGGAGGATTCGCATGCAGGGGATTATCTCCGCTGGACCTATGCGGGATACAAAGCCAGTATTTCTTATTCTTCCTCTCAGGGGATGTGGTACTATACATATACGATTAACATGACGTATTATACGACTGCAGAGCAGGAAGCGGAATTGGATGCAGCACTGACATCGCTTCTGGCAGAACTTGGAGTCAGGGATGCCGGTATGGCGGATTATGACAAAGTAAAAAAGATCTACGACTATATCTGCAGCAATGTTACCTATGATTATGACAATCTGGATGATGATACATATAAGCTGAAATATACCGCATATGCGGCACTGATTCATAAGACGGCAGTCTGCCAGGGATATGCGGCTCTGGTCTACCGGATGATGGAAGATGCAGGGGTGGATACACGACTGGTCTCCGGCACCGGAGGCGGGGGAGCGCATGGATGGAATATTGTGAAACTGGGCTCCAGATATTATTATCTGGATTCTACCTGGGATGCGGGCAATAAAACTTACCGTTATTTTTTGAAAGGAACCTCTGATTTTAGTGGACACACACCGGAGAGTGCATTTTTAAGTTCCTATGCGCTTGCGGATACGGCCTATGCAGTAACCGGAATGACACTGGAAAGAACGGCTCTTGAATTACGGACAGGAGATATCGATACGTTGGCGGTAGCGATAGAACCGGATGGTTCCGGAGAAGGAGAGAGCGTTACATGGAGCAGCAGTAATGAGACGGTGGCTGTCGTAGACGGACAGGGAACCGTGACAGCTGTCGGGGTCGGCCAGGCAGTGATTACGGCCAAGGCCGCCGGAAGACTGGCACAGTGTACAGTAAATGTTACAGAATTACCTGAAGTTACCAGCATAAAAGCAGTACTTACAGAAAACGGGGCAGAAATCACCTGGGGTGCTGTAGACGGGGCAGACAGTTACCACATCAGCGTTGCAGAAGCAATGGAAGACGGGACGCCGGTATGGGGAGATCTGATCGGAACTTCTGCCAAATGCAGTTTCTTGTATTCCTGGGATGATATCAGAAGTGACTGTGAGCCGGAAGTGCTGGAAGGTCATGAATGGGTATTGCGATATTCTGTTGCGGCAGTTTCTGATGGAGAGATCATTGCAAGATCCAGGCTGTATGATCTGACAGTGTCTCATGCATGGAGTGAGGAATATACCATAGATCAGGAAGCGACGTGTACCGAAGCCGGAAGCGAAAGCATCCACTGCAGCGTATGTGATGAAGTGAAGGAAAACTCGGCAAGAGAGATTCCGATGAAAGAACACAGCTGGGACAGTGGAAGGGTGACTACGGAAGCAACGTGTACGGCGGACGGCGAAAAGACCTATACCTGTACAGTCTGCAAAAAGACCCGGATAGAAAAGATCGAAGCGACCGGTCATATCTGGAATGAGGAATATACCATAGATCAGGAAGCGACATGTACGGCAGTGGGAAGCGAGAGCATCCACTGCAGCGTGTGTGATGAAGTGAAGGAGAACTCGGCAAGAGAGATTCCGATGAAGGAACACAGCTGGGACAGTGGAAAGGTGACCGAAGAAGCGACGTGTACGGCGGACGGTGAAAAGACTTTCACGTGCAGGGACTGCGGAATCACCAGAACGGAAACGATTTCTGCAACAGGACATGCATATGGGGAATGGCAGACGGTAAAAGAAGCAACGACTGCGGAAGAAGGATATAAGAAACGTGTGTGCAGCAAATGTGGCGATGAAGAGATTCAGAGTATTCCGAAACTCCCGGGCAGTGAGTGGAAACAGAATTCCAAAGGCTGGTGGTATGAGAATCCGGACGGAACTTATCCGACAAGCTGCTGGATGCAGATTGATGGCAGCTGGTATTACTTCAGCGCTTCCGGATATCGTATGGAAGGATGGCAGAAAATCAAAAATATCTGGTACTATTTTGACCCGGAGACTGGAATTATGTATGAAGAGCAGTGGCTGGAACTGGGAGGAAAGAAGTATTATCTGAATAGTAGCGGAGCGATGGCAACAGGTTGGCTGGAACTGGAAGAAGGCTGGTATTATCTGAATGGAAGCGGAGTCAGAGTGACCGGCTGGCTCAGTTCGGGAGGGAAGTGGTATTACCTGAATCCGTTAACCGGGGTCATGCTTGAACATGAATGGCTGGTACTGAATGGAAGTAACTACTATCTGGAGAGCGACGGAGCGATGGCAACGGGCTGGCTCAAACTGGATGATAAGTGGTATTATCTGAACAGCAGCGGTGCGAGATTGATCGGCTGGCAGAAGATCGGAAGTGTCTGGTATTACTTTGAACCGTCCACGGGCATTATGCTCGAACAAGAATGGCTGGAAGATACGTATTATCTGAAGAGTGGCGGAGCAATGGCAATGGGCTGGCAGAAAATCGGTGAAGATTATTATTACTTTACTTCCGGTGGAAAAAAAGTGACCGGCAAATGGGTAGGCAATTACTATCTGCTTGAAGATGGTGTCATGGCAACAGGACAATGGGTTGACCAGGGAAGATATTATGTGGATGAATCCGGAAAATGGGTTCCTGGTATGACACCGTAAAAGGATAGTATATGTTTTTGAGAGGCTGTAGGATAAGTCTATGATCAGGATCGCAGAACCGGCATTGCCGGTTTCGGCGATCCTTCACTTTTGATATCTTGATGGTATTTTTTCAATTCTTTTTCATACATAGAATTGATATCGGATATTTTGATGGTAAATTTCAAGAAAAACTTCATGTATAGAATTGATATTTGATTTTTTGATGGTTCTTCTTACAAAGACTGGTTTTGAACAGGTCAAAACCGGACCTGATTTTTTTGATCGGCTAAGCTTTTTCCGTTCGGAAAAGATTCGGCAGTCCGTAACATGGATCTTAAAAGGTTAGATTTTTGAAATGAAATATTACTTTTTCGCACTGTCTTGCTTGAATAATTTTTGTTTTTTTGCAATAATACAGGCTAGAATATAATGGATAAAAGAGGTATTTTTATGAATTGTAGAAAGCGATATGTGCTTTTGATGATGATGGCAATTCTTTTTCTGTGCAATTCCAGGCAAGTGGAAGCAGCCGGAGAGGAGACTCGGATTCACTTTATATCACTGAACAGTGCTACGGATGCCATACTGTTGGAAAGTAACGGACATTATGGCATGGTGGATTCTGGTGAGGACTGGGATTATCCGGACGGCACAGATTATCCGCTTCGGTATGGCGTGACGACAAATTTGGGATATGAGCAGCAGGTAATTCATTATCTGGAACAGCTGGGAGTAAAAAAGCTGGATTTTTATATTGCGACACATGCTCACAGTGACCATATCGGGTCAGGGGATGAGATACTCAGGCATTTTCCGACAGACAGATTATATATTGGAAGATATGATGACTCTTATATGCTGGATGCACATGGGCGAGATAAAAATGATCCTTATTATGTATCGGATGCAAAGGAGTATCGCCTGTGGGATAATCAATATGTATATGATTGCCTGATTCATGCCGCAAAAGAGACCGGTGCCGAGATTATTACAGATCTGGATCTGGAGGAGCATGCGAATGAACGGTCCTTCACTATGGGTGATATGTCAATTGATATCATGAATTATGAGAGGTTTCGCGATGAAGAGGGTAATATTGTTCCGGTATCAAGTGAGAATCTTAACAGCCTGGTTGTAAAAGTGGAAGCTTATGGAAGGGTTGCGCTGCTGACTTCAGATCTGGAACCGACGGACGGTGACAGTATTAAGATTGCACTTCAGTTGATCGATGAGCTGGAAGACACCAATTCGAATCAGGATCCGGTTCCGGATATAGAAGAGAATGGAACCGAGGAGCAGCCGGATGATGATATAAGGGATAATCCGGATGATCGTTCCGACCAGGCAGAGGAGATGATGGAAGGCTATAAAGAAGAACTGTTGGAGGATATTTTTGCACTGCAGGGAATCAATGATATGATCAATGAGGCATGGCCGAACACAGGAACCACAATTACGCTGGATCTGATGAAAATGTGCCACCATGCGATAGACTATAATAATACTACGTATTTCCTGACTTCTCTGAATCCGGAAACCGTGGTGGTTACCAACAGCATAGACAGTATCAGTATACGTGAAAGATCCTGCCTTCCGGATGCACAGATGTATGCGACCAATTCTGATTCTGCTTCGGTCATTGCCACGTTTACAGCAGAGGGAATACAGACAGAATATACAGAACTGACACCGGGATGGCAGCGAATCGATGGCACCTGGTATTATTTTGATAAGAATGGCCGGACGCTTCCACAGGGAGCGCATGAGGCAGCCGGCAGATGGTTTTATTTTGACCGGTATGGAGGACTGAGCCAGACCGGATGGATCCAGGAGAACGATAACTGGTATTATGCGGAACCTTATACCAGAAGACTTTGCATCGGCTGGAAGACATTGAACGGCAAAAGATATTATTTTGATGAGTCTGGAGTCATGCAGAAAAATACGATGATGGAAGGGGTATATCTGGGAGAAGACGGTGCTGTGATACCGGGATATATTCCATCCGGCTGGGTGAGAAATGAAGGACACTGGAGCTACTATACAGCGGATGGAACACTGAGTGTAAGCTGCTGGAAATATCTGAGCCGGCACTGGTATTATTTTGATGAGAATGGCTGGATGGTGACCGGCTGGCAGAAGATCGGTGGTAAGTGGTATTATATGTATGACAGTGGTATCATGGCTTCCGGCACATGGATCGGAAACAGCTATGTAGATGCCTCTGGAGTATGGATACCGAATGCGGCGAAGAACGAATGGCTGTTATCCGGTGGCAGATGGTGGTATCGGCATGGAGATGGGAGCTATACCAGATCCGGCTGGGAATCCATTGACGGAAAGTATTATTATTTTGATTCAGAAGGCTGGATGGTGACTGGCTGGCAGAAAAGCAATGGCTTCTGGTATTATCTGCTGGAATCCGGGGAGATGTATTGCAACGGTTGGAAGATGATTAATCAATGCTGGTATTATTTTGATGAGTCCGGAAGGATGATGACCGGATGGTTTCCGTGGAATGGGAAGACGTATTACTTTCAGAAGAACGGGGCGATGGCAAAAGACTGGAACTATATCGACGGAAACTATTATTACTTTTATTCGGACGGAGTGATGGCATATGATGTGTGGATTAATGGATTTTATCTGGATGTATCAGGCGCATGGATTCCGGATAAAGCATAGTGACACATTTTATTTCCAGAAAAGAAAGGGGTAATCATGAAGAACGTAAAGCGGATAATATGGAAAACTCTTGGCGGTCTTTTTTTCTGTTTCTTTTTGATGGGAGCTGTTACATTGAGGGTAAATGCACAGATGGAAACGCAGACGGCGGGATCGTCTCTGGGAAAAGAGGTTGAGGATACAGACGGAAAAGTGGCAGCAGATGCAGGGAAGGCAAGATCCCTGGCAGGCTGGAAAGAAAATGAAACGGGAAAGTGGTATGAGTATAGTGACGGCAGTTATCCGGTCAGTTCATGGAGAAAAATAGATGGTCTGTGGTATTATTTTGATGCAAATGGATATCTGGTAGAGGATAACAGCCATGAAGAGGGAACCATCAAGGGGATTGATGTATCACAGTGGCAGGGAGACATCAATTGGCAGGCTGTAAAGAATGATGGGATAGAATATGCCTTTATCCGGCTTGGATATGGAAGTCAGAAACTGGATACTTATTATCAGAAGAATATAAAAAGTGCGAATCAGGTCGGGCTTCCGGTCGGAGTCTATTATTACAGTATGGCCAAGAGTGAGAGTCAGGCGATTCTGGATGCACAATTCGTAATTAAAAATCTGTCCGGATATACGGTATCATATCCGGTTGTTATTGATCTTGAAGATTCTTCACTGATCGGACTCGGAAAGACGCAGATCGGAAAGATCGCGAAAGCATTCTGTGATGAGATCCGTCTGGCAGGATATACGCCGATGCTTTATTGTAACGAATACTGGTATACGAACAATATCGACATGAATCAGATGCCGGATGTGACACGGTGGATTGCAAGATACAGCTATACATATGATGATTCGATTTCCAGAGATATCTGGCAGTGCTGCAGTACAGGACGCGTGAATGGTATCTACGGCAATGTGGATATTGATTTTGGGTATGTAGATTATACCGATGTGATCACACCGAGAAGCGAGGCTGTATCCGGATATTATTATCGAACCGGTATCTGGAGAGAAGATGGAACCGGCTTGTGGTACCAGTATCTGAAAGGCGGATATCCTGCAAATAAATGGGAAAAAATCGGAGGAAGCTGGTATTGGTTTGACAGCCGGGGATACATGGCCACGGGCTGGATCCGGCAAAATGGAATCTGGTATTATCTGTCAGAAAATGGTATGATGGCTACTGGATGGAAACAGATTGATGCAATCTGGTATTACTTTAATAGTTCCGGCGCGATGGTCACGGGCTGGATCAAGTCGTCCGGTAAATGGTATTATCTGGGAGCTGACGGGGCAATGATCACGGGCTGGATCAAGTCGTCCGGTAAATGGTACTATCTGGGAGCTGACGGGGCAATGGTTACGGGCTGGAATCCGGTAGACGGGATTACATATTATTGCGATGAAAACGGAGCGATGGTTACCGACTGGAGGAAGATAGACGGAATCTGGTATTATTTCAGAACCTCCGGGGCAATGGCAACCGGCTGGATCAAGTCATCCGGCAAATGGTATTACCTGGACACAGATGGAAAGATGATGACCGGCTGGCTGATACTGGATGATGGAACCTATTATCTGTATGCAAACGGGGCGATGACAACGGGGATTCAGACAATAGAGGGAGTATCTTATGAGTTTGGAGCGGATGGAAGATGCCAAAACAGATAAGATGACGAAATAATCAAGAAGGGAAACGTATATGGCAGGGAAGAAGATTGGTAAAAAAGTGAGAAGTATGATGGCAGCTGTGTTAGCGACTGTGCTGATTCCAATGACCGTTTCTGCGGAAAATGTACAGGATACTTCTGCAAAACAGGAGATGGAGACAGCGATAGAAACTGCAGGAGAGATCGTGGAAGAGATACAGATTCCGGAGACGCTGCAAAGTGTGACAGTGAATGGACGATGGGTACAATCCGGCGGTTACTGGTATTTTCTTCAGACCAACGGACAACATGTGAAGAACAGCACATTGACGATCGGTGGATCTACTTATTATTTTGATGCAAATGGAAGAATGAAGACCGGATGGTATAATGCCGGAGGTAATATCTGGTATTATTTTGACAGTTCCGGGGCAATGGTTACCGGATGGAAGAAGATTGACGGTAAATGGTACTACTTTCACGAAGCTGCTAATGTGGAATCTGGAAAGGGGTTCATGTACAGCGGAAAGATATTTGGCGAGACAGAAGGCATAGCAGAGATTGCAGGCGTGCTTTACCGGTTTAATTCAAATGGATCTCTTTATGTGGGATGGTATACATACAATGGACTCAGCATGTATTTTTCTGTGAATGGAGCAGTAGATTCCGGATGGGTGTCTATTGATGGAACGTATTATTACTTTAAAGACGGGAATGTGCAGAGAACCGGGTTCACACCAATTGGTGATAAGGTTTATTTCCTGGATCTATCTACAGGAGCAATGGTGACCGGCTGGCTGTCGCTTGGTGGTTCCTGGTATTATTTCTCGGGAAACGGAGCGATGGTAACAGAGTGGAATAAGATTGGCGGTAAATGGTATTATCTGGATCCATCTACCGGAATTATGGTGACAGGCTGGCTGCCGGAAGGAGGACATACTTATTATCTGAATCCGTCCAGTGGAGCAATGCTGACGGGCTGGCAGAAGATTGATGATGAGTGGTATTATTTTAATGGAAGCGGATATCTTCAGACGGGCTGGCAGAAAGTAAATAACGTATGGTACTTCCTGGATGCCGAAACTGGAGTCATGGTGACAGGCTGGTCAACGGATGAAAAAGGGAATACCTATTATCTGAATCCATCCAGTGGAGCAATGCTGACGGGCTGGCAGAAAATAGAAGGCTATGATTATTACTTTAATGCCAGCGGAGTCTTGAAGAAAGATACCTGGATTGGCAATTATTATGTGGATGAATCCGGCAGATGGATTCCGGGAAAAACAAAATAAAGGAACATTACAGGACTGCTGCATAATCATTTGTGATCATGCAGCAGATTTTTTGGCATAATCTGGGGACTGTTATCTGATATGAGGAGTAGATTTTATTGCACAATTATGATACAATAACTTAGTATGCATAAATGTATGCAGAAAGGAAGTTATTATGGGATACAAACAGTATGATCCGGCAGTTCTGAAAAGGATTCAGGAAGAAGAACTGGGAATTTTAAAGGAATTTGTAAGAATCTGTAATAAATATGATATTCAGTATTTTGCAGTATTTGGAACGAATATCGGAGTTGTCCGTCATCATGGGTTTATTCCGTGGGATGATGATATGGATTTTGGAATGCTCAGAGAAGAATATGAGAAATTCTTAAGAGTTGCTCCGAAAGAAATAGAGGGACACTATGAGATTGCAGGTCCGGACCGTCCGGAAAAGTTTTATAATTTTGTCAGTAAGTTTTATAAAAAAGGAACAAGATTTGCAACGATCTACGATCATGGTAATTTTAATATGGGGATCAATATAGATATTTTTGTCTTTGACGGTCTTGCAGAAGATGCGAAAGAGAGGAAGAAACAGATCCGACGTTCCATGATGCTTCGAAGTATCTATATGATGAAGAATGTTAACTTTTATGTGAGTACGGTACATAAAAAAGGGAAACTTTTCAAGCGTCTCACATGTGGAGCATTGCACTATCTGTTAAATCTGCTTCCAGTTTCGAATGAATATCTCTGTAAAAAATGGAAAGAAAATGCAACACGTTATAACGGAAAGTCATCTGTGGTGACACAGTTTAATGATACTATGATCGAGGAGAGCGCAATCAATCTAAGTGAACTGGAACATCTGGTTGAGCTTCCGTTTGAAGATATTATGGTAAAAGTACCGGCGAATTACGACCAGATTCTGCGGGCGATGTATGGGGATTATATGCAGCTTCCACCGCCGGAGAAGCGCCAGAACCATTATCCGTATATTTTAAAGTTTGAGGAGGATGAATCATGAAACGAGTAATTACTTATGGAACATTTGATCTGCTTCATTATGGACATATTAATCTGCTTCGCAGAGCCAAACAGTATGGGGATTATCTGATTGTTGCTCTGTCTACGGATGAATTTAACTGGAATGAAAAACAGAAAAAATGCTATTTTACATATGAAGAGAGAAAGAAACTGCTGGAAGCAATCCGTTATGTAGATCTGGTTATTCCGGAAGAAGGATGGGAACAGAAAGTAACGGATGTAAAAGAGTATCATGTGGATACTTTTGTGATGGGAGATGACTGGGAAGGCAAGTTTGATTTCTTAAAAGAACAGTGTGAGGTTGTCTATCTTCCGCGAACTCCGGAGATTTCTACAACTCAGATCAAGAAAGATCTGAAGGTATCAAAGTAAGAAGGGGCAGTGGAGGAGTTCATGGGATTTAAAAGTGAGACAAGCAGCCGTTCAAAATTTGTATGGAATATGATCGGAAGTATGTGCAATGCACTTTCTTCTTTTGTATTGCTGACTGCAGTCACAAGAATTAATGGAGCTTCGGATGCCGGTCTGTTTTCTCTGGCTTTTTCGACGGCTCAGCTTTTGACAACGATCAGTTGTTTTGAAACCAGGGCAATTCAGGCAACAGATGTAAAAGAAGAGTATAAGTTTAAGGTTTACTTTACATTTCGTGTATGTACCTGTATCTGTATGATGCTGGCGGCAGTTGGTTTTATCTGGTTTCATCATTATACCGGGGCGGATGCTGTGATTATCTTTTTCATCTGTCTGTATAAAGCGATTGATGGTATCTCTGATTCCTATCAGGGAATGTTTCAGCAAAAAGGAAGGATCGATCTTTCCGGACAAGCTCTGGGAATACGTGTAATCTTAAGCACCATAGGATTTATTCTGGTACTTTTCGTTACGAATAATCTGGTACTTGCCAGTTTTTCCATGGTGGGAATTTCGATTGTTTTTATCTGTTGTTTTGACCGTTCCAGATCTGTACATTTTGACCGTGCCGGACTTCTATGGGATGGACACAGCATGAAGGGACTGTTTCGGGAATGTTTTCCGCTTTTTATCGGAAGCTTTATGATCAATTATGTGGTAAATGCTTCCAAATATTCGATTGAAGCCTATTCGACAAAAGAGATGCAGGCGTATTATGGATTTCTTCTGATGCCGGCTTTTGTGATCAATCTGTTCAGTCTCTTTGCGTTCCGTCCGATGATGACGCCGATGGCAGTTGCATGGAATGACAGAGATATGAAGAGCTTCAACCGGATTATCATTACGTCCTGTGCATGGGCTTCATTCCTGACGGTCGGGGGAGTGCTGGGGGCATATCTTCTGGGAGTTCCGATTCTGAATCTGGTGTCCGGAGTGGATCTTGGAGCGTATAGAACAGAGCTGTGCTTTGTAATGTTCGGCGGTGGTCTGAATGCACTGATCACCATCTTCTATTATGTGCTTGCGGTCTTAAGACAACAGAAGATGATTGTGGTCAGTTATGGAGTCGGTTTTGCCGGAGCATTAGTATTTACTCCGATTCTTGTGAAACGTATGGATATCACAGGAGCGGTCATAGGGTACATTGTTCCGATGCTGCTTGTGGATGTCGTGATGTTTGTTGTAATGCTTTGGTGTATACGGAGAAAGAAGGTCAGTGAACATGAGTAACGGAAAAAAATATTGTATATTTTCGGCCCAGTATCTTCCGCATATGGGAGGTGTAGAGCGTTATACCTATAATCTGTCAAAGCAATTGATAAAGGATGGAAATGAGGTAGTAGTGGTTACATCTAATATCTATCATCTTCCTGCAAGTGAGCGGATGGATGGAATTCTGGTTTATCGTGTTCCTTGTTTTAACTTGCTGGAGGGAAGGTATCCGGTGCTGAAACCTAATAAAGAATTCTGGAAGATTCACAGGAGACTGAAAAGAGAAAAGTTTGATATGTTTTTGGTAAATACCAGATTTTATCCTCATTCGTTATATGGAATGATTTTAGCAAAGAGAAAAAAATGTCCATGCATAACAGTGGAACATGGAACCAGTCATCTTTCAGTGCACAGTCGCTTCTGGGATACCGTGGGTGGTGTGTTTGAGCATATGTTGACAAGGGTTGACCGCTTGTTTTGTAAGAATTATTATGGAGTATCAGAGGCCTGTAATCAGTGGCTCCGACATTTTCATATCCAGGCAAGAGGAGTAGTATATAATTCGATTGATCTGGAAGATATTCGAACAATCAGGAACAATGCAGTTCCTGTTTTTCGTGAAAAATATCATATCCCGGAGGATGCAACTGTAATTTCATTTACCGGAAGACTTCTGGAGGAAAAAGGCTTGCCAAGTCTTTTGAATGTGGTGGAAGAGATATGCAAAAAAAGAAAAGATGTCTATCTTTTTATCGCAGGTGATGGAGATCTGGAAGAAGAAGTGAGAAGAAGAAAAACAGAGCATATTATTCCACTTGGAAGGATTGATTTTGAGAAGGTCGTATCTTTGCTGAATGAGACAGATATTTTCTGCCTTCCGTCTTTTTCAGAAGGATTTTCCACATCTATTCTGGAAGCGGCAGCATGTCAGTGTTATGTTGTAACAACGGCCAGGGGCGGTGCCAAAGAGTTGTTGATCAATGATGCGTATGGAAGTGTAATTCCGGATAATAAAGAGGAAAATCTTCTTCCTGCATTGGAAAAGGCAATTCATAATCCGGAACATCGAAAAAAAGCAGTGGAACTGACCTATCAGAGGCTGAAGAACTGTTTTACATGGGAGATTGCGGCAAAACAGGTAGAAACAATATGTGAAAAAAGTAATATACAGAAAGTGTGTAAGAGGTAACCAGATGAAAAATGCGGAATATAAGGAATATGAGCCGGAAGTATTGAAAAAACTACAGAAAGTCCAGACGGAGATTCTGGAGGACTATATTAAAGTGTGTGAGAAATATGATCTGACATATTTTATGCTTGGAGGTACTGGAATTGGAGTTGTTCGTCATCAGGGCTTTATTCCGTGGGATGATGACATTGATGTCGCAATGCCTAGAGAAGATTATGACAGATTTATGGAAATAATGGAATCGGAGATGGGTGATAAATATAAGATTCTTACACCTCTTGTTGATAAAAATTACGCATGTAATGTTACACATCTTCAGAAAAAAGGAACGAAATTTGTACCATACACATCTCGAAAGATGAAGTGCGATCTATGCATTGACATAGATATTTTTCCGTTAGATCATATGCCGGATGATCCGAAAAAAAGAAAAAAACAGTTGAAAAAAACATGGATTTTGAATAAACTGATTTTTTTGTGTGGCACACCGACGCCGATTATTCCATTAGAAGGATATAAGAAGCAGATCGCGTCTGTGATTTGTGCGATTGCGCATTATGGATTGAAGATACTTCATGTTTCACCAAGGTTTTTATATAAATGTCTGATTCGGGAGGCAACAAGATATAATCATGAACCTTCGAAATATATCAATGCATTCGAAGTTACGATGTCTCATAAAGCATATATTTCAGAAAAAGAGTTGTATCCACTTAAGAAGATGCCGTTTGAGCATTTGATGGTAAATATGCCGAATGACTATGATACTTATCTGAGACGGTTGTTTGGAGATTATATGCAGGTTCCGCCGCCGGAAAAGAGAGTGAACCACTGTCCATATATCTTAGAGTTTGGAGATGAAGGAGAAGCAAGGTAATGGAAAAAGAATTACTAATTATTATTCCTGCTTATAATGAAGAAGAGAATATTGAAAATGTAGTAAATTTTATCAGGGAAAAATATTCACAATATGATTATATTGTTGTAAACGATGGATCCAAAGATCGTACAGCAGAAATATGTCGGGAAAAAGGATATGAGCTATTAGATCTTCCGGTCAATCTTGGACTGGCGGGTGCGTTTCAGGCAGGTCTGAAGTATGCACATAAACAGAATTATTCTTATGCAATACAGTTTGATGCAGACGGACAGCACAGACCGGAATTTATTAAACCTATGCTGGAACGGATTAAGGAAGGGTATGACATTGTAATCGGTTCCAGATTTGTGAATGAACGTAAGAGTGGATCGCTTAGAATGATCGGAAGCAGAATGTTAACTGTAGCAATTAAGATGACGACGGGGGTCAGAATCTCTGATCCGACCTCTGGAATGAGAATGTTCTCAAAACCGATGATAGAGGAGTTTGCTAAGAATTTGAATTATGGACCAGAACCGGATACCGTGTCATATCTTTTGAAAAATGGAGCAAAAGTATCAGAGGTTCAGGTCAGGATGGAAGAGCGGCAATTTGGAGAAAGTTATCTGAATCTGACGAGATCGGCATCTTATATGCTGAAGATGATGATTTCGATATTGTTGGTTCAGAACTTTAGAAAACGAGCATAAGAGGAAATGATATGTCAGGCTTATTAAGAATTTTATTAATTGTCAGCGCAGTATTGATGCTGCTGTTTATGCTGCGCAAGATCAGGCAGTCAAAATTAAAAATTGAATATACGGTATTTTGGATTTTATTTGCAAGTATTTTAACTATTATGGGAATTTTCCCAAAAGTATTTTATAAAATATCTGATTTTATCGGATTCCAGTCACCGATTAGTATGGTTTTTCTGGTTGTCATATTTGTACTGATTGTTCGGATGTTTTTTATGACGATTCAGATATCACAGCTGGAGAATAAGATCGATAATCTGGTTCAGCAGATCGCGATCGATCGAAAAACAGATCAGGATAGGGATGAAGAATAATTATGAAAGAATATATGATATGTTTCCTGTTTTGGGGATGCTTTATAGTACTTTTGTACTGTTTGGGGAGAGCGCTTTTTCCTCAGAAGAATCATCACTCTGAGAGTCTGCTCCTGGGATATCTGGGATACAGTGCTGCTGTAGGCGCGGGCGGAATTGTGATTCAGTTTCTGAATCTGAAATGGATGTATTTTGAGATCTATATGGTACTCGTCTGGTGTGTGATCTTTGGCTATATCGTATATCGGGTCAAAAAGAAGAAAGTACGTTTGTTTCAGGGAACACTTGCAGATCTTCTGAAGGAGAACTGGGTAGCGATTCTGGTGTGTGTGATTCTTACGGCACTGCTTCTTTTGTATTATAATGCATACTGGTACGGGAATCATCTGGACGACGGATACTATATTACCAAGATAGCGACAATGCCGTATAATGCGACCGGTTTTCGAACCAATTACTCGGTAGGCGTCGGAAAGAGCGGGATTGATTCTTATGTATTGAATACCTGGGAGCTGGAAGCTTCGGTGTATGTGAAGCTGCTTGGCGTAAGTGTAACTCTGTTTTTGAGACTGTTTCAGTCCGCGTTTCACATTTTCCTGATGGTGAATTGTGTACTCGTCTTTGCATACAGGATATTTGAAGTAATCGACTGCAGACTTGAGAAAAAGGAAATTCAGATTCCATGTGTGATTTTGATCTTATTTGGAACATATTATCTGTTCCTGCAGGATACGAATCTGTTCTTTTTGAGAGATGCATGGCAGTTTAATTCCGGAATGTTTCTCGGATCATCGGTAGTCCGAATGCTGGGAATCTTTCTTCTTCTGTTTGAGTACATCGGTGCGGAAAAGATCACGAAAGAAACGGTATTGGGTGTAATGTTGATTTCATTCGTCCTGATCACAAAATCATCAACGGCGCTTCCGTTGATTGTGATTGTGGCATATGCGTATCTGTCTACCTGGCTGATTGTGATGGGACAGAAAAAAATGATAAAGGCAGCAGGCGCTTTGCTGATCGTGCTGTGGGGAATTACAAGTGTGATTGTTCCGAACAGTATTAACCAGCAGACAGAGGTGTTTCTGTATGGAAGAATTGCCCTTCGTTCGCCGGTATTTATCGTGTGTACCATAATATTCATTGCTAGTTTCTGGCTGAAGAATCGTGCAGTGAATCAACTGAACGCAACGGTTATTCTGATGATAGCAATGATGATGGTTCCGCAGTTCAACGATATCTTTGAGCAGCTTTCCATGTATGCGTTTGTGGCAGGAAGAACATGGACGGTGCTGGGATATACTTATATTGCATTGAATTCGATCTATTTGTATATCATGTTGAGAAAAGCAGTAAAGATGAAATGGGCAGTACAGGGTGCCTACGGAGTAATGGCAGCTGCGTCAACAGCGGTAGCAGTCATTTCTTTTCAGATGTATGGCGGAGAGCTGTTCCTGACAGAGGAACCTCCGGTAAAGGCAGACCTGAAAGCGAACCTGAATGTAATCTACAATAACCATTACTTTGTTCCGAATTCTTCTATCCTTCTGGGAAAGGATCTGGAAACGCTGCAGGAAGAAAACGGAGAACAGCTGTATGTGGTGTGTCCGGAACTCGTTGCGATTGACGGCGCTGCACATTCTCTGGCTTCCCAGATCAGGATCTTTGCGCCGGATATCATATCCGTGTCGGCGGTAAATCGATATTCTGTGGATGAAGACTGCGTATTATATGGATATGAACAAAGCGTGTATGACGAATTTGTATGCAGTCCCGGGGATGCAAGTGCAGAAAAATTTGCGGAGGCGGTGAAAAAGTATGGCATAAACTGTGTGCTTACGATTAATGCTGACTGTGAAAACTATCTGGAAGAGATGGGATTTGAGTGTTATAAACAGGCAGGAGACAATATTTATTATATCTGGTATCGACAGTAGGACTTGAGGGAATGAAAATACTTGAAAAATATATCGAAATGAACAAAATAAGAGGGGTCATATCTGCGGTTGTACTTATCTTGTTTCTTACAGCGTGGGAATTACTTCCGAAGAGTTTCTCTTCTACATATACGCATGTGGAATATGTACTTGTGCTTGTGTTGTGCGTGTTATCCGGAGTGAAGATTAAGGGTCTGGAAAAATATCAGGGAATCTTTTGTGTTATCCTTCTTCTGGTTTCTCCTGCAGTCTGCCTGTTTGATACAGAAGTGGTGGTGGAGAATCCACTGCGGGATATGACATTTTTGATGGTGACACTGAATTATGCGATCTATTTCCTGGGATTTCTGGTCTTATATGTTCTTACCAACCGAATCCGTATTGCAGTTCCTGTAGGGATGACGGTATTTACCATCTATTCTCTCGCCAATAGTTTTGTGCTGGAATTTCGCGGGTATGGAATCCGAACAAGTGATGTCTATGCAATACAGACGGCTATGAATGTATCGAAAGGGTATGAACTGACGTTTACCTATAAAAGAGCAGATATCATTCTGATCGCGTTAATGGTAGTCCTGATTGCAATTCATTGTGAATACAGGACAAAGGGAAAAGGGAGCAGAATACTGGCAGGATTCGTGACACTGTGCTATATGCTGGCTTTATATCTGGTGTTCTGGAATGATGATTTTATGACGGACAATTATATAAAACCTTATCAATGGGAGATTACAGCCAGTGCAGAATATCATGGCGCCTTTCTGGACTTCTGCGCCGGAATCCCGTATCTTTCGGTGGAAAGTCCACAGGGGTATTCTGAGGCGAAGGCAAAAGAGATTGAACAGACATATATGGAAAAAGAAAGCGATGTTCTTTCCGTCGAGACAGACCTGAATGGTAAAAAGCCGGACGTGATCGTGATCATGAATGAGTCTTTTTCTGATCTGACACGAAACGGTGGCTTTACGACGGATCAGCCATATCTGGAATATTTTGAGAGCCTGCAGGAAAATGTGATACGTGGATATACAAGCGTTCCTGTATTTGGAGGGCTGACTGCAAACTCAGAATTTGAGTTTATGACCGGCTTTTCCAATGCGTTTTTCCCGACTGGAGTCATGGCTTATCAGAATTATGTAAAGGACAGTACTCCGAATCTGAATGACTGGATGAAGGAACAGGGATACTACAGTATCTTTATGCATCCGATGAGTTCCAGTGGCTGGAACCGGAAAAACGTCTATGAATCTTTCGGATTTGATGAGGCTTATTATCTGTCTGACTGGCTGAATAAAGAATACATTCGAAGTGCAATATCGGACAGAAGCGATTATAAGGATCTGATTCAGCGATATGAGGATGCAAAGGAAGAGAACGAGCAGGTGTTTTTGTTTAATGTAACCATGCAGAATCACGGAGGTTACATGGATGCAGAATATGGAAGTTCAGTGCATATCACGGATATGGAAGGTTACTACCCTCAGACGGAGCAATATCTCAGCCTTATGAAAGAATCGGATCAGGCGCTGAGGGAATTGATAGCCTACTTTTCAGAAGCAGAAGATCCGGTGCTGATCTGCATGTTTGGAGATCATCAGCCGTCTGTAGAACAGGAATTTTATGATGAACTGCAGAGCAGATCCGGAAATTCTGAGGTGGTAAAGCTGGCAAGTCAGCACCAGACCCCGTTTATCCTGTATGCCAATTATGATATAGAGGAACAGAATTATGAAAATATCAGTCTCAATTATCTGCAGGTACTGCTGATGGAGGCAGCAGGGCTTCCGCTTACAGACTATCAGAGTTATCTGAAGGGATTGTATGAAGAATATCCGGTCGTAAATGTCAATGGTACCATGGATAAAGAAGGCAACTGGTATGACTGGACACAGGCAGAAGAACTGGAAGCGGTGAAAGGATATTACATCGTACAGTACTGGCAGCTTTTTGGAGGTGGAAAATAGCAGGTGCAGGCGTTGTGCTTGATATTTTGTATACATGATGATATAATGTGCAAAAGAAACTTATAAAATTGGAGGTCAGATATGAGAACGTATCTAGTAACTGGTGGGGCCGGATTTATTGGTTCTAACTATATTCACTATATGTTTAAGAAGTATGATAACGAGATTCGTATTATTAATGTAGACAAGCTCACTTATGCAGGAAACCTTGAGAATCTGAAGGATGTTGAAGATAGGGACAACTATACATTTGTAAGGGCTGATATCTGTGATGCAGATGCGATCAATCAGATTTTTGAAGAGAATGACATTGACCGTGTTGTTCATTTCGCGGCAGAGAGCCATGTAGACAGAAGTATTAAGAATCCGGATGTGTTTGTGAAGACAAATGTACTTGGAACACTGGTAATGCTGAATGCGGCCAAGGCTGCATGGGAGCTGGAGGATGGTACATTCAGGGAAGATAAGAAATTTCTTCATGTATCCACGGATGAGGTATACGGATCTCTCGAGGAAGAGGGAGAATACTTCTATGAGACGACACCGTACGATCCGCACAGCCCGTATTCCGCAAGTAAAGCATCTTCGGACATGCTGGTAAAATCTTATATGGATACTTATAAGTTCCCTGCGAATATTACAAACTGCAGTAATAACTACGGACCTTATCAGTTCCCGGAAAAGCTGATTCCTCTGATCATCAACAATGCGCTTCAGGGCAAAAAACTTCCGGTATATGGTGATGGAAAGAATGTCAGAGACTGGCTCTATGTGGAAGACCATGCCAAGGGTATTGATATGGTACAGGAGAAGGGACGGCTGTTTGAGACTTATAATATCGGCGGACATAATGAAAAGCAGAATATTGAGATTATTCATATTATTCTGGATACATTACAGGAGATGCTGCCGGAAGGTGATCCGAGAAAAGAACTGGTAAGTGAAGATCTGATCACTTATGTGACAGACCGCAAGGGTCATGACAGACGCTATGCAATTGCTCCGGATAAGATCAAGGCAGAGGTCGGCTGGGTGCCGGATACCATGTTTGCAGAAGGAATTAAAAAGACGATCAAGTGGTTCTTTGAACATGAAGAATGGATGAAGAATGTTACGAGCGGAGATTATCAGAAGTATTACGAGGACATGTATAACAAATAGAGCAGACAGCAGTATCGCAAGATACTGCTAGTTTGCGTTAATAAGTGATTATTAATTAGGAGGTTTTTTATGAAAGGTATTATTTTGGCAGGCGGATCAGGAACAAGATTGTATCCATTAACACAGGTAACCAGTAAGCAGCTGCTTCCAATCTATGATAAACCGATGATCTATTATCCGCTCAGCATTCTGATGGAAGCTGGGATCAGGGAGATTCTGATTATTTCCACACCGGATGATACACCTCGTTTTGAAGAACTTCTTGGGGATGGAAGCCAGTTTGGAATTCATCTGAGTTATAAAGTGCAGCCATCACCGGACGGACTTGCTCAGGCATTTCTGATCGGAGAAGATTTTATTGACGGTGACAGCTGTGCAATGGTTCTTGGAGATAATATCTTCCATGGTCATGGCCTTAGAAAGAGACTTTTGTCAGCTGCAAAGAAACAGGATGGAGCAACTGTATTCGGGTATTATGTGGATGATCCGGAGAGATTCGGCGTCGTGGAATTCAATGAAGAAGGAAAGGCTGTGTCTCTGGAGGAAAAACCAAAGGTTCCAAAGTCTAATTATGCAGTGACGGGTCTGTATTTTTATGATAATCGTGTCGTAGAGTACGCAAAGCAGATCAGGCCAAGTGCCCGTGGAGAACTGGAGATCACAGATCTGAACCGTATCTATCTGGAAAACGGTAATCTGGATGTAACTTTATTGGGTCAGGGCTTTACATGGCTGGATACCGGAACGCATGAGTCACTGGTGGATGCGACAAACTTTGTAAAGACGGTTGAGACACATCAGAACCGTAAGATCGCGTGTCTGGAAGAGATTGCTTTCAATAACGGCTGGATTGACAAGGGGAAACTGGAAGAAGCGTGCGAATTATATCAGAAGAATCAGTACGGAAGTTATTTAAGAGATGTGCTGGAAGGAAAGTTCATTGAACAGGAATTTGTAGGATAATTGGAGAGGGAAAAATGGGAAAGATAACAGTAGAAACATGTGACATCGAAGGATTGAAAGTGATTACGCCGACTGTGTTTGGAGATGAGAGAGGTTATTTCATGGAGACTTATAATTATAATGATTATAGGGCTGCCGGGATTGACATGGAGTTTGTGCAGGATAATCAGTCCAGTTCCAAAAAAGGAGTGCTCAGAGGACTGCATTTTCAGATCAATTATCCGCAGGATAAGCTGGTAAGAGTCGTAAGCGGAGAAGTCTTTGATGTGGCGGTAGACTTAAGAAAAGGTTCGCCTACGTATGGACAGTGGTACGGTGTGATTCTGTCTGCAGAAAATAAAAAGCAGTTTTTTATTCCGAAGAATTTTGCACATGGGTTCATTGTACTGTCTGATTCTGCAGAATTTGCATATAAGTGTACGGATTTTTATCATCCGAACGATGAAGGCGGAATCATGTGGAACGATCCGGATATTGGGATTGACTGGCCGATTCCGGAAGGCGTAGAACTTACAATATCTGAGAAAGATAAAAAATGGGGCGGTATCAGGGCCTTAGACATATAGAGGAGAACAAACAGTGACATATATAGAGAATTTTAAAAAATTTCAGCCATTGTTATATGAACTGGTCGCAAGAGATGTAAAGATCAAATACCGGAAGTCTGTACTGGGGGTTCTGTGGACACTTTTGAATCCTCTTTTGATGATGGTCATCCTGTCCATTGTGTTTTCCAATTTGTTCAAATTCGATATAGAGAATTATTCTTTATATCTTCTGTCAGGACAGATTTTATTTAACTTTTATAATGAATCAACGTCCGGAGCAATGACATCAATCCTTGGAAATGCAGCGCTGATCAAAAAAGTGTATATTCCAAAGTATCTGTTTGTGCTTTCCAGGATTGCTTCAAGTTCGATCAATATTCTGTCATCGTTCTGCGCATTGATTCTTGTTATGTTATTTACAAGAACAGAGCTGCATTTTACAATGTTTCTTGTCGTTATTCCGCTGGGATATTTGATTGTCTTTTCATTGGGAATCGGTCTGATCCTGGCTGCGCTGGCAGTAAAATTCCGGGATGTGATACATCTGTATACGGTGTTTTTAACGGCACTGATGTATCTGACTCCGATTATTTATCCGATCAGTATGCTTCCGGACTGGGTCAGAATGATCGTGAATCTGAATCCGCTTACCGGCATCCTGAATATTTTCAGAGATGTGATGATCTATAATGCGGTTCCAACGATCGGAGAATTCCTGATCTCCTTTGTGGTAGTTACCGTGACCCTGGTATTTGGATTGTGGGTATTCTATAGGCAGCAGGATGAATTTATATTAAATCTGTAGGAATAAAGGGAGAGAATCAATGGAAGATACGATTATAAAGGTGGATCATGTTTCGATGAGATTCAATCTTGCGTCTGAAAAAGTAGATAATATGAAGGAATACTTTATCAGACGTCTGAAAAAGAAGATGGGTTATGATGAATTCTGGGCGTTGCAGGATATTAATTTTGAAGTAAAAAGAGGAGATTCCGTTGCATTGATCGGACTGAATGGATGTGGAAAGAGTACTCTGTTAAAAACCATTGCCGGGGTGCTGAAGCCGACGAAAGGATCTGTTACGGTTGGCGGGACGATCGCACCGATGATCGAACTGGGTGCCGGATTTGACATGGATCTTACGGCAAGAGAAAATGTTTTCCTGAATGGAGCAATTCTTGGATATGGCAGAAAAGAAATGAATGAATTCTATGACGGAATCGTTGACTTTTCGGAATTGGAAGAGTTTATGGATGTACCGATCAAAAATTTCTCTTCCGGTATGCTTGCGAGACTGGCATTTGCGATTGCGACGATCGGGACTCCTGACGTGCTGATCGTGGATGAGGTGTTGTCTGTAGGAGATTTCAGATTTCAGGAGAAGTGTGAAAAGAGAATTCAGGGAATGATGAAAGAAGATACGACCATTCTTTTTGTGTCACACAGTATTGATCAGGTTAAGAAAATCTGCAAAAGAGCGATATGGATTGAAAAGGGACATATTCGTGAGGATGGAACGAGTGAAGAAGTTGGCAGCAGATTTGAAAGAGCCTATTATGCAGGCAAATTAGAAGAGTAGAAGGTTGGAATGAGCATGAAGATAGCAAAAAAGATCTGTCTTATTGTATTAGTGATAATACTGGCAGGAGTATATTCTTATGGTGTATGGCCCAGAGCAATCTATGACACGGATATCGGAAGTGGTTCCTATGAAAATACAGGGGCGCTGGACGGAAACCAGATGATGCAGCAGCAGTTTACCTGTGAAGATCAGGGCCTGTGTGGATTCAGTATCAAATTAACCAAATTGAATAATCAGAAGATCGGCAATTACAACTGGACGATTATGGAGACGGAATCGGGAAAAGAGATCGCAAATGGGATCATTAATGAGTCAATGACTGAAAATGATGCATTTGAGAGTTCGAATGCCCAGAAAAGGGGAAATATCAAACTGGATTTTCCGAGACAGGAGAACAGTAAAGGTAAGCATTATCTGCTTACACTTCAGGCAGAAGATGTAGACGAAGAGGAAAGTGTAGCAGTATATATGACGGAAAAAGGAGATACAGACAGTGTGCTGAAGGTAAATGGAGATAATCTGGAGAAAGCCAGCATCATCAAGCTTCAGTATAAGAGATTTAATGTGGAGACATTCATTGTGTTCCTTGGTATTATGTTGTATCTCGGAGTATTTATTAAGTTTATGTACAAATTATTCAGATAGAAAAGGAGCAGGATATGGATATTTCTATAGTGATTCCAACAAAAAATGCAGGAGAGCTGTTTGATAAAGTGCTGGAGAGGGTATTTAAGCAGGAGACAGAATACGAATATGAAGTCATCTGTGTTGATTCTGGATCAAGTGATCAGACGCTGTCCATCATTCAAAAGTATCCGTGTCGGTTATATCAGATACCGGCTTCTGAATTCGGACATGGGAAAACCCGTGTCTATGGAGCATCAAAGGGAACGGGAGAATACATTGTGTTTATTACGCAGGATGCCATGCCTGCTTCAAAGAAATGGCTGCAGAATTTTATCGATGCGATGAAATCAGACCCGGAAATTGTCGGAGGGTTTGGAATTCATTATCCATATCCGGACTGTAATGTGATTGATAAACGGGATCTGTATTATCACTTCAAGAACTTTGGAGAGGATAACACGATCTTCCAGTTGACCGATGAGAACCGGGAGAGATATGAGACAGAAGAAGGATACCGTCATCTGCTGTCATTTTTCTCTGACAATAATTCCTGTATTCGAAGAGATATTTTTGAAAAATATCCTTATGAAGATGTGAATTTTGCAGAAGATCAGATCTGGGCAAAGAAGATGATTGAACTTGGATTCAAAAAGCTTTACTGTCCGTATGCGCCGGTATATCATTCACACAATTACAAGTTATCTACATATTTTACCCGGTATTTTGATGAATATAAGGGATTATACTATCTGCAGAATTTCAGAATATCTACCAGCTGGTTCAAGCTGCCGCTTCAGGTGGCGAAGCATATTCTGGCAGATGCAAAATATATCCGGCATCTTGATATGACAAAAAAAGAAAAAATCTATTGGTGTAAATATTCCGTATGCAGGAATCTGAGTCGTTATTATGGCGGGTATCTGGGGGGCAAATATGACAGCTATCCGGCTGGTGTACAGAAGTGGCTGGATCGCAGAGTATCACAGCAATATAAACAAAGAAAGGCATAAGGTAAGTATTTATGAAGAAGATCAAACTTTTTTTTCAGAAACTGATTCCGTTTTTAAAGAAAAGAGGGATAAAGGGTGCAGTAAAAAAACTGTTGGGAAAACTGCATCTTGTAACAGAGGTCTCCAGAGTATTGGAAGATTATAATTATATTGTAGATGAGACAGTCGTTCCGCTGAATCAGAAGGAACATGATGCACATAAAGAGGATAAGGTCAAGATCCTGAACTGGATCATACCGGAGATGGGAGAGGGTTCCGGCGGCCATCTGAATATTTTCCGCTTCATCTCACATCTGGAAAATATGGGATTTCACAGCAGGATCTATCTGTTTAAGAGCCCGAATTACAGAGATAACCAGTCGGTAAAAGAGTTTTTGAGAAAACATTTTCCGATTCTGGATGAACGCGTAGAGGCTTACTGGGATGTAAAATGTGCAAAGTTTGCGCATGCAACGATTGCAACTTCCTGGCAAACTGCATATTTTGTAAAGAATTTTAACAATACGATCTCAAAATTCTATTTTGTACAGGATTACGAGCCGTTTTTCTATGCACATGGATCAGAGTATGAATTTGCAAAGAATACGTATACGTTTGATTTTCGTGGAATCACGGCGGGCGACTGGCTGAAAGACAAGCTGGCTTCTGACTTTGGAATGCGTACAGACAGCTTTGGATTCTCCTATGATAAGGAGCTGTATACGCCTCTGAAGAAAAAGAATTCTACGAAGAGAGTATTCTTCTATGCACGTCCGGTTACGCCGAGAAGAGATTTTGAACTGGGACTTCTCGCACTGGATCTGTTGTGTCAGAAAATGCCTGAGGTGGAGGTTGTATTTGCAGGATGGGATGTCAGCAATTTTGATATTCCGTTTACACATAAGAACCTTGGAATCGTCAGTGTAGATCAGCTTTCAAAGGTATATTCACAGTGTGATCTGTGTCTGATCATCTCAAATACGAATCTGTCTCTGCTCCCGCTGGAAGTGATGGCATCCAATTCAGTTGCAGTGTGCTCAAAGGGCGCAAACAGTACATGGCTGGTGAATGAAGAAAATTCTGTTCTTGTGGAATACGATCCGAGAAACATTGCAGATACACTGGAATATTATCTGACGAATCCGGAAAAACTCAAAGAAATCAGAAAGAAAGGACTTGAATTTGCAAGATCAACGTCCTGGGAGGCAGAAGCAGCGAAGGTTGCGGATGCATTAATGAAGGGAATTGCTGAAGATGGAAAGTAAAAAAGTACTTATTATTGGAGGAAATGGTTTTATAGGGAGAAACCTGGCTAAGAAGCTGATCATGCGTAAAGATCTGGAAGTGTATAGCTTTGATCTGAGTATTCCGCAGGAAACAGTAGAAGGAGTAGAGTATCTGTCAGGCGACTTTTTTGATGATCATGTGCTTAAGAATGCGATCCGTGGGATGGATATGGTCATACATTCACTGAGTACGGTGAATCCGGGAAACTCCAATGAAAAATATATGCAGGGATACGGAAGAGATCTGCTGCAGACAGTGAAACTGTGCGGGATGCTGATCGATCAGGGAACGAATATGATCTTTTTGTCTTCCGGAGGAACGGTCTACGGGATACAGGAAAAACAGCCGATCAATGAACTGGCACTTCCGGTGCCGATCAATCATTACGGAAGTGTGAAACTCTGTATCGAGAACATTATCCGTACCTTCAATTCTCAGCTTCATACGAAGATGAGGATTGCAAGAATCTCCAATCCATACGGTCCGGGACAGGATTATCACAAAGGTGTCGGGTTTGTAGATGCAGCGGTGAAGAAAATGATCCATAAAGAAACGCTGGAGATCTGGGGAGACGGAGAGACGATCCGGGATTATATCTATATCGAAGATGTCTGCAGTATGCTGGAAGCCCTGATCGATTATGAAGGAGATGAAGAAGTATTTAACATAAGCTCGAATGAGGGGATCAGTCAGAACATGGTGGTTGAGATACTCCGGAAATTAAACGGAGGGCTTGATGTTATATATAAAGAGGCAAGAAGCGTCGATGTGAAGAAGATCGTACTGGATAACTCAAAGATCAGATCCATCTATCAGGGGGAAATTCGCAGCTTTGCTGAAGGCCTCGAACAGTATTACAAGTTTTTAGTAGAAGGTGAGTAGAATGAAAGTATTGGTGACAGGAGTGGCAGGACAGTTGGGCCATGATGTGATGAATGAACTTGCAAAAAGAGGCTGCGAAGGAATCGGAAGTGATATTGCTCCTGCTTATGCAGGGGCGGCGGATGGCTCCGCTGTGACAACGATGCCTTATATGCAGCTGGATATTACGGATGCAAAGGCTGTGGAAGAGAAGATCACAGAAGTAAATCCGGATGTGGTCGTCCATTGTGCAGCGTGGACGGCAGTCGATCTTGCGGAGGATGATGATAAAGTAGAGAAGGTTCGTGCGATCAATGCCGGCGGAACAGCGCATATTGCAAACGTGTGTAAGAAACTGGATTGTAAGATGGTATATATCAGCACGGATTATGTGTTTGACGGACAGGGAACCAAACCGTGGGATCCGGACTGCAGAGATTATAAACCGTTAAATGTATATGGGCAGACGAAGCTGGAAGGGGAACTGGCCGTTTCCGAAAATCTGGATAAGTATTTTATTGTTCGTATTGCATGGGTATTCGGTAAAAATGGAAAGAATTTCATTAAGACGATGCTGAGTCTCGGAAAAACATATGAAAGAATTACAGTCGTCAATGATCAGATCGGTACACCAACTTATACGTATGATCTGGCAAGGCTGCTGGTTGATATGATCGAGACGGAAAAGTATGGATATTATCATGCAACCAATGAAGGCGGATATATCAGCTGGTATGATTTTACAAAAGAGATCTTCCGTCAGGCTGTAGAACTGGGGCTTGCGGAATATTCGGAAGAACGTGTACAGGTGGTACCGGTTACGACAGAAGAATATGGAGTATCCAAAGCTGCCCGTCCGTTCAACAGCAGACTGGATAAGAGTAAATTAATCAAAAATGGGTTTGAACCATTGCCGTCCTGGAAGGATGCACTTGGAAGATACTTGAAGGAACTGGACATCGTCTCTTAAAAGGAGGAGTGGACAATGATTGGTAAGGGAGTAAGAAAGAGAATACTTGCATTTGCGTTAGGTATCATGCTGGCGGTGCCGGCTGTACCGGCGTATAGTGTACAGGCAGAAGAAGGTCAGGAAACGCAGCTGACGGACCTGCAGGAGTCAAAGGCTGAACAGTCAGGGGAGATGGCTGGAACAGCACAGGAAGAAGAACGGACACAGGAACAGGACGGACAGGTATCACAGAAAGAGACAGACGTGCAGGCTGCACCTGTACTGCAGTATGTATATGTAGACAAGCCTTACGTCGCATTGCCCGGAATTCAGGAGATTCTGGTATCAGTTACTGATGGAACTGTCCCGGAACAGGCAGTGTTGACCTGTGAAAATGAAGCGACCGGAGAAATATATACGACAGAAGCCGTAAAGTATCAGGACTCAGCCGTATTGTTTCGGATGAATTATACAGAGGAGGCACAGACCGGAATCTACCGGCTGAGGGAAGTACAGCTGGTCAGTGAAGGTCAGGAATATACATATGTTTTTCAGGACTGTGGGATTGAAAGTCGATATGGAGTGAATGAAGAATGTATCACGAATCCGGATGCCGTGGTGGAAGAAGCGGAAGGTTCAGAACAGCCGGTTTCTTTTGTGGCTATGGACAATGAAGGTAATCTCACAGAAAGTGATACAGCGCAGGATGCAATTGAAGAGGCGGCCGTAACGTTACAGGCAGAGGAAATGTCCAACGCCCGTACGTTGACCACAGGAAATGCTGTGGTCGTGCTGGATCCGGGACACGGCGGAACGGATTCGGGAGCGGTAGGAAACGGAGCCAGTGAAAAAGATCTGACCCTTAAGATTGCGAAGTACTGCAAAGAAGCGCTGGAGATGTGTGAAGGAATTGAGGTATATATGACCCGTGAGACGGATACGTCGGTGGGCGGTTCAGATGTGGCAGCGGATCTGAAGGCGAGAGTAGACTTTGCGGCATCAAAGAACGCAGACCTCTTTGTCAGCATTCACCTGAATTCTTCCGGATATGGAACGGCTTACGGTGCAGAGGTGTATTACCCGAATTCCAATTATAATGCGACTGTGGGAAGCGAGGGAAAAGCGGCAGCACAGAGTATTCTGGATGAGCTTGTGACTCTGGGACTGAAGGATCGTGGAATCAAGATCCGAAACAGTGAAAGTGGCAGCACCTATCCGGATGGGTCTCTGCAGGATTATTACGCACTGATCTGGCGGTGTAAGCGGGCCGGATTTCCGGGAATCATCGCGGAGCATGCATTTATAAGTAATGCAGATGATTATCAGAAGTATCTCAGCTCGGATGAAAAGCTGAAAAAACTGGGAGAAGCAGATGCTGCAGGAATCATAAAATACTTTGGCCTAAAGATTGGCGGATGGAAGCAAGACAGTACCGGATGGAGATATCAGAATGAAGACGGAACCTACGTTAAAAATCAGTGGAAGAAGATCGATGGCTCCTGGTATCATTTCAATGCATCCGGATACATGAATACAGGTTTTTATGAGGAAAACGGGAAGACCTACTATCTGGGAACCAATGGAAAGATGGTGACCGAGTGGAAGAAGATCAATGGTTCCTGGTACTATTTCGGAACAGACGGGGTTATGATCATGGGACAGTGGCTTTTGCTGGAAGACGTCTGGTATTATCTGGAATCTGACGGAAAGATGGTAACTGGATGGAAGACGATCAAGGGCTACCGGTATTATTTTGACAAAAACGGAGAGATGTATTCCGGGACCTGTACGATCGATGGCGTCACTTATCATTTCCGCAGCCAGGGAGGTATCAAGATCGGCTGGTCTCTGGCAGATGGCTACTGGTACTATACCAAAGAGGATCTGATGAAAGCAGTTGGATTCTGTGAGGTTGGAGAAAAGATCTACTACTTTGACACGTATGGAAGAATGCAGACAGACTGGGTGCTGGTAAACGACATCTGGTATTACTTTGATGAAGACGGAGCCATGGTGACGGGCTGGATCAAGCTGAAGGGCTGCTGGTATTATCTGCAGGCAGACGGAAAGATGGCAGTCGGGTTCCAGAAGATTGAAGGCTATACCTATTATTTTAAGAGCAACGGCGTCATGAAAACCGGTTGGGTAAAGAGTGGAAATAACTGGTATTATTTCAGAAGCAGCGGTGCAATGTGTACGGGCTGGATCAGGCTGAATGGTATCTGGTATTATCTGGAAGCAGATGGGAAGATGGCAACCGGATGGAAGACGATCGATGGAAAGAACTATTATCTGGGAGAAGACGGAGCCATGTATACCGGTACTCATATAATTGATGGGGATACCTATCAGTTTGATGCAAGTGGTGCATGTCTGAATAAAAAAGTAAGTGGCTGGGTTACAGAGAATGGCAACAAATATTATGTCGTCAATGATACGAAGATAACCGGATGGAAATTGATTGATGGCATCTGGTATTATTTCGATCCGGACACTGCAGTGATGCAGACCGGCTGGATCAAGGTAAAAGAGGTCTGGTACTATCTGGACGACGCAGGGGCTATGAAGAAGGGCTGGCTGACGGATGGAAGCTACACGTATTATCTGAATACAGCATCGAATTCTTATGGCGCAGAAGGTGCTATGCTTCGAGGATACTGTGAGATTGACGGTACCTGGTATTACTTTAATAAAGGAAAATCCCCCGAGGGAGCTCTTACATATACGGGTGTCACAAAGATTATGGGCAGCAGTGAACTGGGAAGTGATAAAGGAACTGTGGTTGGAAAGATGGTAACGATGTATAAGAATCGCGGCGCGACATATCCGGCGGAGGTAATGAAAGCCGGAGGAGCTGCCGATATTACAGCGTTCTGTGAGATCCTGTATGAGGAGGCTGTTCTGGAAGGTGTGAAGCCGGAGATCGTATTCGGACAGGCGATGAAAGAGACCGGATATCTTCAGTACGGCGGAGATGTGAAGGTGGAACAGTATAACTTTGCAGGCCTTGGCGCTTCCGGCGGAGGTGCATAAGGGGCAACATTTCCCGATGTCCGGACGGGACTGCGTGCACAGGTGCAGCATCTGAAAGCGTACGCATCTGATGAGAATCTGAAGAAGGAATGTGTTGATCCAAGGTTCAAATATGTGACCAGAAATACGGCTCCTTATGTGGAGTGGCTTGGAATCCAGGAGAATCCGAACGGAAAAGGATGGGCAACAGACATCAATTATGGAATCGCTCTGATGAACCTGTATGTAAAACCGATGTACATGCTGTAGAAAGGGAAACAAGATGAAGATAAGTAAAAGAATATTGATTGGTGTACTGGTTCTGGGAATTCTGGCAACGGGATGTGCAAAGGGCAGTGACAAAGATGCAGAGGAAGCAGAAAAAAAGGAGGCACAAAAGCTGGAGATTCAGGATCAGAAAGAGGAAGATACCGGAGACGATGAAGCGGAAAGTGAGACAGATGAGACGGAAGAGGAAGCAAAAAAGGTTCTGATCTATTTTCCGAATGAAGACGTGGATGGATTTGATACAGAAGAGATGGAGCTTCCGGAAGTGACGGCAGAGAATCTGATTGCCGCACTGGTGGAAAAGGGAGTCATTCCGGCAGATGTGGAAGCAATTTCCTGTAAAGAAGTGAAGGTGGATGATGAAGATGCGCTGGAACTGGATCTGAATGACGCGTTTCGTACGTATATTCAGTCGATGGGAACCGCAGGTGAATATGCTTCGATCGGAAGCCTGTGCAATACATTTTTAAGTGCATATGACTGTGAAAAGATTCAGATCACAGTCGAAGGAGAAACTTTAGAAACAGGGCATGCAGAATATCCGGGATATATGTCTGCATTTGAATAGGATACACAGATTATGAAAAAGCAATATCATACAAAATGGAAAAAAACAGTAATTTTAGGAAGTGTGTTGCTGATGTGCAGTTCCCTTCCGGTTCAGGCACAGGAGGGCAGAGCGATCGAATCCGTAGACCAGTCTGTAGAAGCACAGGAGGATGAGCAGACATATAGTGCGGAAGATACGGTTAACGGGACAGAAGAAACAGTTAGCGGGACAGAAGAAACGGTTAGTGGAACAGAAGATACAGTTAGCGAGACAGAAGAAACGGTTCAGACAGAACCGGAAACACCGGCAATGTATTCTGACGGATGGCATCTGATCGATGGAAGCTGGTTCTATTACCTGAACAATCAGCCAAAGACCGGCTGGCTGAAGTATAAGAATAAGTGGTATTATCTGGACGCCGACGGCAAGATGGCAATCGGATGGCGCATTGCCAATGGCAAACACTATTATATGGATAGCGATGGAATCATGCAGACCGGCTGGATCAAGCCGGATGAGATCTGGTATTATCTGGATGCGTCCGGAGCCATGCGGACCGGCTGGATCAAATTAAATAATATCTGGTATTATCTGCATGAAGACGGTAAGATGGCAGTCGGCTGGATTGATGTCTCCGGAGTGCGTTACTATATGAAGGCAAATGGCAGTATGAAGACCGGCTGGCTTCAGGAAGGAGAGATATGGTATTATCTGGGTGCGTCCGGAGCCATGCAGAAGAACGGCTGGGTGAAATATAAGAACGATTGGTACTATTTTGGGGATGACGGGCATATGCTGACAGATGAGACGGTTTATGTCGGAGACCGTACATATTATATACAGCCGGACGGTACCCTGACACATGGATGGGGACAGGTCAATAACACCTGGTACTACTGGGATGACAACGGCACGATGTGTACCGGCTGGCTGAAAGTAAAGAATGTCTGGTATTATCTGAATCATCCGGATAATCAGAGATTTGAAGAACATCCGCTTGGAGAGATGCAGATCGGCTGGGTGGATATCAAAGAAGACCGTTATTACTTCAGAGCGTCCGGGGCAAGGGCAACCGGCTGGATCAAGGATACTTCAGACGGGGAAGAAAAATGGTATTATCTGTATGAGACAGGAAAAATGGCCAGAGATGCAGTGGTAGACGGAATCTATCTTGTTGATGAAAACGGTGTATGGTATGATACACTGGATTATGCGGATGTGTTGACCCAGTATACGTATGTACCGTACGTGTATGGAGGAAAGGATTTAAATGGCTGGGACTGCAGCGGATTCGTATGGTGGGTTATGGTCAATGTTTATGGACTCGATGTACCGTATATGACGACATATCAGCTGATCTACTATGGAGAAGAGATCAATCGGAATGATCAGACATTATGGAAGTCCGGCGATCTGTTATGTACTTCCGGGCATGTAGCAATCTATCTGGG
This sequence comes from Faecalicatena contorta, assembly GCF_021531995.1. Lineage (GTDB taxonomy): Bacteria > Bacillota > Clostridia > Lachnospirales > Lachnospiraceae > Dorea_A > Dorea_A contorta_A. The sequence continues at coordinate 11,031 of NZ_JAFBIZ010000002.1, read as the reverse complement.
AAATGGAAAGGTGATTCATGCTGCAAATTCCAGAAGAGGTACAGTTATAGATGATCTGGATTATTATCTGCGGTGGTTTGCTCCGAGTGGGCTGTCTGTGAGAAGAGTAGTATAAAGGGAGGATGGAAAAGTGAAAAAGTATCAAATCGGTATATTGCTTGCTGCCGTTATGGGTGTGGGCCTGGTGTTCCCATCCTATGAGGCACATGCAGAAAATGTAGTGTACGAGGAAACGACGCTAACAGCACCGGAGGAAAAGTTAACCGGATGGGTGCAAAAAGAAGAAGGCTGGTATTATTATGATGCAGATGGCAATCAGATAACCGGCTGGAAGAAGCTCAATGGATATTGGTATTATCTGGATGCGGCAGATGCTGCATATCCGGGAAGAATGATTGCCGATCGGGAAGCTGAGATTGATGGCGAGACTTATCGTTTCAATGAAAAGGGAATGATGCAGACCGGTTGGTTTCAGAAAGACGGAATCTGGTATTATTATAAGAGCTCCGGAGCAAAGGCAGAGTCTGAATGGCTGGAAATTAAGGGAACCCGCTATTATTTTACCGAAGTTGATGGGGCAATGGCAGCTGATGGTGAGATCCTGATTGGTGGAAGTACCTATCGTTTTCTGGACAGTGGGAAGACTTATACCGGTTGGCTGAAGGAAGAAGAAGGCTGGTACTATTATGATGCTTCCGGTCGGAAAGCAGAAGGAGAATGGAGCAAGATAAAAAATGTCTGGTATTACTTTCAGAGTGCCGGAGAGTGTCCGGAGTTCCCGGGCCTGATGGCAGTGAGTGAGGAAAGAGTGATCGATGACGAATCTTATCTTTTTACGGACAGCGGTGCAATGTATACCGGATGGCTTAAGAAGGAAGAAGGCTGGTATTATTATAAATCGTCCGGTGCAAGGGTACAGGAAGGCTGGTGTGAAGTCGGCGGCAGAAGATATTACTTCCTGGCAGCTTCGGAAGAAAACCCATATCCGGGAGTCATGTATGAAGGGGATCAGAAAGAAATCGATGGTCTTATATACTATTTCGAAAGTGATGGATTCATGAAAACCGGATGGATTAAGGAGGGTGATGTATGGTACTTCCTGGGAACCGATGGGCAGAAAGCATCCGGATGGATCAAAACCGGTGGAAAATGGTATTATATGGATCCGGAAAATGAAGATCAGATGTTTGATGGCGGCTGGAAACAGTTAAATGACATCTGGTATTACTTCAGAAGCAGCGGAGCAATGGCAACCGGTTGGGAGAAAATCGGAAGTTACTGGTATTACTTTGACGCAAGTGGAGCGATGCAGACCGGCTGGAAACAGATCGGTGGGAACTGGTATTACATGTATAAGGAAAATGATCCGCACGGTGGCACTTATGGAGCAATGGCCTGCAACAGAAGCATAGACGGCTACTGGCTGGATCTCAGTGGAAAGTGGATCCTTCAGGATCTGGCAGCGATGTCACAGAAAGCGCAGCTGTATTCCAGTTCTACCCCCTATCTGATTCTGGTAAACAGAAGCACTCATAAAGTGGGTGTATTCAGAGGAAGTGTTGGAAAATGGGAGAACGTTCAGTATTGGGATTGTGCGGACGGAGCACCGTCTACTCCGACTGTGATGGGTACATTCCGTGTCGGAAGCAAGGGATATTATTTTGATTCCGGAGCTGCAAGATGTTACTGGTACACACAGTTTTATGGCAATTATCTGTTCCATTCCGTTCTTTATAATAAGAATGGAACACTGATGGACGGTAGAGTAGGAATGCCGCTGTCTCACGGATGTGTAAGACTGAAAATAGAAAATGCAAAATGGATCTATGACAATATACCGGTCGGAACGACTGTAGTGGTATATCAGTAGAGAATGAACAGGGTGCTGTATTTAACAGCACCCTGTTTTGATGATTAACGTTTTAATAATTTTCTTGTAAACCAGTCCTTTGCATAAGCGAAGGTATGGATAATCAGTTCTATCTCGATCTGAATATAGTTTGAAAGATGGCGGATGCGAAACTTTACTTTTTTCTGTTTTTTCATAGTCGCAAGCCCTTCTTTGATTCCTTCTTTGTAGTCATCTCCCCATCCGTTCTTTATGAAGAACAGATATTTTACCAGATAGCCCAGCAGCAGGGGAACAAAGTTCAGAATCAGCTGTGCAAGGGGCATATTTTTATAATTCAGATAAATATTGTTGCGTGCAGACAGCTTTACCTTAAAGGAATTGTACTTGGATCCGCTGGTTCCGCTTCCGACATGGTAGACAAGAGCGGTCGGACAATACATGTTTCTGTAGCCATAGATTTTTGCACGATAACCGATATCGATATCTTCCAGATATGCAAAATGGTTTTCGTCGAAATATCCGATTCTGGAAAAGACTTTACGGCGATAGATGGCAGCACCTGCACAGGCAGTAAATATCTCATCTGCTTCTGTATAATTGCTGATCGGACGTCCGTTTCCACGGCAGACGCCCCAGCCGACCAGTGTGTAGAGATCTCCTGCACTGTCGATCAGATCCGGATGATACATCTGGATCATCTTGCTGCTGACGGAGAAGATCTTAGGAGACTTCTCGATCGCCCGGACCATCTCTTCCACATAATGTGGGTCAACGGTCGTGTCATTGTTCAGAAGGATCACATAGGGGGTATCTGAGTGACGAATGCCTACATTTACCGCTTTGCTGAATCCATAATTTTTATCCAGAGCTATCACTTCAATATCTGGATAATGTTCTTTCATATATTCAATACTTCCGTCAGTGGAAGCGTTGTCTACAATCAGTATCCTGAAATCCCGGCACGTCTGATTTTCCAGAGATGCAAGGCAGGGCTCCATGAAATGCTTTCCATTATAATTGGGAATTACGATCGTTACTTTCATGATAATTTACTCCGTTTTCGTATTTGATATGTATTATTATAGCAAAGAAAGAGGGTATATGCTACCGGAACTTGTATGGAAAGAACACAATTGTTTCAAAAGTGTTAATGAAATGTTAAGAAAAAGAGGGAGACTTTGGGTTGTCGATTCTGATAAAGTATTGTATTATAAAGTGTAATGTTTTGATTGTTTGAGAGACAGAACAGAATATTTTGTTGAAAACGGGTGGAAAAGGTGATTAAAGATAATCAGAAATTATTGAACAGACTTCACGTCGTGATTGACGCAATGGTAATTATATTTTCATATATCGCTGCATGGTATCTCAGATTCAAGAGTGGGATCTTTGAACTGGATCCGTGGTTTTTATCTTTACAGGAATATTGCAAGGCTCTTTTCTTTATTGTTCCGGGATATCTGGTGCTGTATTATGCATTTCAACTGTATACACCAAAGCGTGTCCAGGGCAGACGTCTGGAAGCATGGCATATCATGCAGGCCAATTCGATCGGCCTGATGGCATTTATACTTATCCTGTATCTGACCAAGCAGTCAGATTTTTCCAGAACCATGATCTTTATCTTTTTCTGTGTGAATGTGTTCTGTGAAGTAGTGGTAAGAAACATTATCCGTGAAGCTCTGAGAAATATGAGAATGCAGGGCTATAATCAGAAACATATCCTGCTGATCGGATACAGCCGTGCCGCGGAGCAGTATATTGACCGTATCAAATCACATCCTGAGTGGGGCTATATCGTCCGGGGAATTCTGGCAGACAATGTGCCGAGAGGAACGGAGTATCGAGGAATCAAGGTTCTGGGACGGACAGAGAATCTGACGATCATCCTTCCGCAGAACCGTCTTGATGAGATTGCGATCACGCTCGGATTGGCTGAATATCATAAGCTGGAACATATTGTGAGTATGTGTGAAAAGTCCGGTGTGCATACGAAGTTTATTCCGGATTATAATAATATTATTCCAACGAAACCGTATACAGAGGATCTGCTTGGACTGCCGGTCATTAATATCCGTCACGTTCCGCTGAATAACATGCTGAACTCTTTTATGAAAAGATGTGTGGATGTATTTGGAGCCATTGTTGCGATTCTGCTGTTTTCACCGATCATGGCAGTGACTGCTGTGATTATTAAGGTGACAGCTCCCGGTCCGTTGATCTTTAAGCAGGAGCGGATCGGACTTCAGAACAAGCCTTTCTATATGTACAAGTTTCGCTCGATGGTCGTTCAGGAAGCGAAGGAAGAGAAGGCAGGATGGACAACAAAGAACGATCCGCGGGTTACACCGATCGGAAAGTTTATTCGTAAAACGAGCATTGATGAACTTCCACAGCTGTTCAATATCTTAAAAGGAGATATGAGTCTGGTCGGACCTCGTCCGGAACGTCCGCAGTTTGTGGAAAAATTCAGTGAGGAGATCCCGAGATATCGTGTGAAGCATCAGGTGCGTCCGGGACTTACCGGCTGGGCACAGGTAAATGGATATCGTGGAGATACATCTATCAGAAAACGAATCGAGCATGATCTGTATTATATTGAAAACTGGACACTGGGATTTGATTTTAAGATTATATTCTTGACATTTTTTAAAGGCTTTGTAAATAAAAATGCTTATTAACAGGTAGGAGATATATATGAGCAGAAAAAAACGTATGAGCAAAAAACAGGCACGGGAAGAACGCCGGAAAAAAATCCGCAGAAGACGCCGGAAAAGAGCAGCGCTATTAATTGCGGAGATCCTGATTCTGGCAGTTCTCTGTGTCATTGCATACGGACTTTTTAAACTTGATAAAATGGATATCAATATCTTGAATGAAGATAAGCTGGAAGCATATCGGGATACCGGACCTTATACGAATATTGCACTGTTTGGACTTGATTCCAGAAACGGAGAGCTTGACGGAGGAGTCCAGAGTGACTGTATCATGATTGCAAGTATCAATAATGAGACGAATGATGTGAAGATTGTTTCTGTATATCGGGATACTCTTTTGCAGCAGGCAGACGGGACTTATGAAAAAGCCAATTCTGCATACAATGAAGGTGGTCCGGAAGCGGCGATCAGTCTTCTGAACCGGAATTTTGATCTGGATATCAAAAATTATATCAGCGTGAATTTCAGCGCGCTGGTAGATGTGATCGATGCGCTGGGCGGAATTGAGATGGATATGACGGCAGAAGAGGCTTATTACAGTAACGGATATGCATTTGAAACGGCACAGGTTGTGGGAAAAGAGATGATCAAGATTCCGGAAGAGGCGGGAACACAGCTTCTGGATGGCGTTCATGCAGTGGGATATGCGAGAATACGTTACACAGAAGGCATGGATTTTAAACGTACGGAGCGTCAGCGGGTGGTGCTTCAGAAAGTTGCAGAGAAAGCCAAGAAGGCAGATGTTCTGACTCTGAATCAGATTGTAGATGAAGTCTTTCCACAGATATCGACGAATCTGACGATCAAGGATATGCTGGGCTTTGCTGCCAATATTCTGGATTATAATATTGTAGATACGACAGGCTTCCCGTATGCGGTAACGACGGATGATAATGTGCGCAATCATGAAGGAGCTTATGTAGTGCCGATCAGTCTGAATAATAATGTGACGCAGTTGCATCAGAACCTGTTTGGTGAGACTGATTATGAGCCATCTGAGAAAGTCCGGCAGATTCATAATGATATTATCTATCTGACAGGAATAGAAGAAGGTTCGGAAGCTATAGAGACAACGTTTGGAGGAGATGTGCATAATGAGGGAACGCAATAATATTATTATGGAATACGGAACGTATATGCTGACTTTTTTTGCAAGCTATATTGCATCCCTTGCAGGTCTGCATTATCTGTCGGGCGCGGTCCTGATGGCAGAAGCTCTGTTCCTCTATGTCCACTGGGTAAAGGAAAGCGGGAGTCTGGTAGAGCTTCGGGCATTATTTACTCTGGCATGGGTAGGTGGACAGGGAATTGCATGCCTGCAGCTGAGCAAACTTCAGGCAGACTGGAATTATGCGACCTGGCTGTGTTTCTTTCTGATCTTTGGTGGTTTTGGCATAGGATACGAGTGGGGACAGAAGTATGAAAAAGTGGAAGAAAAAGAGCTGGAAAAAGATGAGGAGCAGGCACGTCGCCTGCTGCACTGCATCATTGTTCTGATGGCTGCCTCGATTCTGTGTTTTATATTCGAAGCAGTGAAAGTTGGTTTTATTCCGCTGTTTTCAGATGAACCACATGCCTATTCTTATTTTCATGTTTCAGGAGTTCACTATTTTACGGTGAGCTGTATTCTGATCCCTGCAATTACAGTTCTTTACATAAAGGTCAGTACAAAGATATCAGCCGGAAATAAGATTTTGCTTCTGGCTGCCAATGTGACGGCTGTTCTGATTCCATTTCTCTGTGTATCAAGATTTCAGCTTTTGTTTGCTGTTGGGTTTGCCGTAGTAACTTATATCATGGTGAATAAAAAGATCCGGATTCGTACCATGATGATATTGATCGCTGCCTTGATACCGATCTATATTATTCTGACGGTATTCCGGCACCATGACGTTTCGTATCTGAACAGCATATTCGAAATGAAGTGGGAAAAAATGCCGATTTTTATCACACAGCCTTATATGTATGTGGCAAATAATTTTGAAAATTTCAATTGTATGGTAGAACAGATGACAGAGCATACGTGGGGCATTAAAATGCTGTTTCCGTTTTTTGCGCTGACAGGACTCAAGTTTGTGATTCCTCAGGTGAATATTACACAGATTTACCTTACGAAACCGGAACTGACAACACTTACCATGTTTTATGATGCATATTATGATTTTGGCATTTTCGGAGTATTATTTTTTGCGATGTTGATAGGAATTGTTGCAAAAATACTGATGAATGTGGTGAAAAAAAGCAAAAATCCGACAGCATATCTGTTTTATGGTCAGATTGCCATCTATCTGGGACTTGCTTTTTTTACAACGTGGTTCAGCAATCCGACAACGTGGTTCTGGCTTGTATTGACAGGAATGATGCACTGGTATGTAGGACGTGTTAACAGAAGAAAAGGAATGAATAAAGAGGATGAATAATCAAAAGAAAGTAGATGTGATCATCCCGACCTATCGGCCGGACGGGAGACTGACAGAGATACTGAAGAGGCTTGGCAGACAGAGCTATCCGATTCATCGGATATATGTAATCAATACGAAGTCTGACCGGTTCCCAGATGAGATTGAGAAGATTCCCGGGGTGATTGTCAACCATATTCTGCCGGAAGAATTTGATCATGGGGCAACACGCGATAAAGGTGCCCGCATGTCAGATGCAGATATTGTGGTATTTATGACGCAGGATGCAGTTCCGGCAGATGGAAATCTGATCGAAGAACTGACCAGGCCGCTTCGGGAAATGGAGATGATTGGAGTATCATACGCAAGACAGTTGCCGGCAAAGGACTGTGATTATATTGAGCGATATACAAGAAAGTTTAATTACCCGGAGGAAAGCAGAATCAAAGGGCAGGAAGATATTCCTGAGATGGGGATCAAAGCTTTCTTCTGCTCTGATGTGTGCGCGGCATACAGCAGAAAAAAATATCTGGAAATGGGAGGATTTACCCAAAAAACCATTTTTAATGAAGATATGATCATGGCAGCTCAGATGGTCATGCGCGGATACTATATTGCATATACGGCAGAAGCCCGGGTGGTTCATTCTCATAATTATTCGGGATTGCAGCAGTTCCACAGGAATTTTGACCTGGCAGTCTCGCAGGCCGATCATCCGGAGATCTTTGCACAGATCCGCTCGGAGAGTGAAGGCATCCGGCTAGTGAAGCAGACGGTGAAACATTTGGCGAAAACTCGAAAAATACATCTGATTCCTGTTCTTGTCTATAAAAGTGGATGTAAATATCTGGGATATAAACTGGGACAGAATTACCAGAAATTGCCCCTGTGGCTTGTGAAATATTGTTCTATGAGCAAAACATACTGGGAAAACCGGTGAAAGAAGGGGATTTTTGATTGAAGTTTCAGGGAAAATAGGGTAATATAGTTTAAGATATTATCAACAAGAGACAAGAAAGGACATAGAGTAATGGCAGGGAGGAAGAGACATTACAGACGTGGTCGCAGAACGAAGAAAAAAGGTTTTGCAGCTTGGTCGCTGGGAAAGAAGATCGGTGCGATTCTGGGAGGCACTTTCGTAACAGTTGCAGCGATCGGTGCAGTGATCGTTGCCAGCAAGCTGTCGAAAATAGATACAGTAAAACTTGATACGGAAGAATTAAACGTATCGGAGGAAGCAAAAGAACGTGGAACAGGATATCTGAACGTGGCGCTTTTTGGTGTGGATTCCCGTGATAATCAGCTGGAAGAGGACACGCGAAGCGATACGATCATGATTGCGAGCCTGAATAAAGAGACGATGGAAGTTAAGGTGGTGTCCGTTTATCGTGACACACTGCTGGAACAGAAAGACAGTACATTAAATAAAGCCAATTCGGCATATGCATTCGGAGGACCGGAAGCGGCAGTTGCAATGTTGAATAAGAATCTGGATCTGGATATTGAGCATTATGTAACGGTGAATTTCAACTCACTGATTGATATTATCGATGCAGTCGGTGGAGTTGAGATAGATGTACAGGAGGAAGAGATCTCATATATCTGTGGTTATGCTACAGAGATCATGAAGGTGACAGGAAAGCGTTCACCGGGTGTAACAGAAGCGGGACCTCAGGTATTGAATGGAATACAGGCAACTGCATATGCAAGAATCCGCTATACAGCAGGGGATGATTTCCGACGTGCAGAAAGACAGCGGGATGTACTTTCTAAAGTGGTGCAGAAGCTGCAGAATATTACACCGGCACAGCTGAATAAGATCATCGATAAAGTATTCCCGGAAGTATCTACGAACTTCACTTTGACAGAGATCCTGGAATATGCAACGGATGCATTCGATTATAAGCTTGGGGAGATGACGGGGTTCCCGTTTGACAAGACAACAGATACGTTGAGTAACGTGGGAAGTGTAGTTATTCCTGTAACGCTGGAAAGTAATGTAGAACAGCTCCATGAGTTCTTATATGGAACGGAAGAAAATTACAGTGTTTCTTCGAATGTGTCTAACATCAGCAGCAAGATTGTGGCAAAAGCCGGCGATCGTGAAGCAGATGTGGATGAGTCCAGTCAGGGTGTCATGGAACAGCCGGAGGAGGATTATCCAAATTATGGAACCAGTGGTTCAAATGGATATAGAGGTAATTCATCCGGAACGGGAACCGGCGGCGGAACAGGAACCGGCGGAGATACCGGCGGCGGAACAGGAACCGGCGGAGATACCGGCGGCGGAACAGGAACCGGTGGAGATATCGGCGGCGGAACAGGAACCGGCGGAGATACCGGCGGCGGAACAGGAACCGGCGGAGATACCGGCGGTGATGTTGGCACAGAATAGGAAAAGGGATAAATCTGTGTCGAGTAGTATGTGAATCGGAGTATGAAGAAAAACGAGGTAAGATACATGAGAAAAATAAAAAGGATAATAGCCGTACTGGTTATGGTAGGTATGCTGTGTCCGGGATTATCAATGGTTGCGAATGCAGCATCAGCAGAGATACATTTTTCAGATCCGTCTACAACGGTTGGTGCGGAGGTTGAGGTAAAAGTGCAGATGACTTCGGCGTCTACACTGAATAACGTAGAAGTCACGCTGACTTATGACAGCAGCATGCTGAGATTCATCAGCGGAGAGAATGCTTCCGGAGGAAAAGGAACGATCACACTGACGGGATCCGGGGAAAGCACCACTCTCGATTTTTCGATAAAGTTTCAGGCACTTCAGGAAGGAGATACAAAGATTGAAGTATCCGGCGCAGAAGGAATTGATTCGGCAGGAACTGCGCTTGAGATCACATCCGGAAGTTCTGCAGTTACGATCGGGCCGGGGGATCCGTCTCTGATTACAGAGGAAGAGGATACAGCATCTGTTACAGATGGAATCCAGGTAGAAGTGGATGGCACTCAGTATGTGATCACCAACGATTTTTCAGATGCTTTGATTCCAGAAGGATTTATAAAAAGCGAGATGAAGTTTGAAGGTGAGACCTGTGCAGTGATCACACAGCAGGCAAGCGGAATTTCCGCAATGTATCTGACGCCGGCAGATGGTGGGGATGCAGACTTTTTCCTTTACAGTGAAGACAAAGGAAACTTTACACCGATGGAAGAGGTGGAGATTGCAAATGGACGATACATCATTCCGCTCAGAGATGATGGAAGTGTAAGTCTTCCGGAACGTTTTCAGAAAACAACACTTACGTTAAACGGAAAAGAATTTGATACATGGCAGGACACAGAAAACGCAGAGTATTACGTGATCTACGCATTGAATACAGATGGACAGAAAATGCTGTATCAGTATGATACGCTGGATAAGACATATCAGAGATATGTACAGACAGAGTCTGTCGATGATACAGCTACAAATAAGAAGGCAGCAAAGGGAATCTGGGGAAAGATATTAAGTCTGATTGAAGATTTCCTGGATATTGCAGTGATTCTGATTGCTGCGCTGATTTTGTTCCTTCTGATCATTCTGACGGTTGTTGCAGTGAAGCTTCGTCACAGGAATCTGGAACTGGATGATCTGTATGATGAATATGGAATCGATCTGGATGATGAAGAGGAAGAAGATGAAGATGACTTTGAAGATCCGGTACCGGCAAAGAAGAAATCTTCCAAAAAGGGAGAGAGAAAAGGGAAGAAACAACCCCAATCTGCAAAGCAGGATGGACCTGCTGTCAGAAAGCCGGTAAAGCAGGTTCGAATCGAAGACGAAGATGATTTTGAAGCATTTGAACCACTGGATGAAGAAGTGTTCGATAATTTTGAGGGTTATTACGAAGAATCAGACTTTGATGAGATCGGATTTGATGGAAGTGATGATTTTATTGATGACACGTCTGATCTGTTGAGTGCCCATCCTGAGAAAAAGAGAGGACATTCTGAGGTGGATGATACTTTCCAGATGGATATTATTGATCTTGATTAAAGAAGGGTTTGAAGAGGAATGTAGAGAAGGTACATTCCTCTTTTTCTTTACATTTAAGATATAGTTTGATAC
>NZ_JAFBIZ010000029.1 GCF_021531995.1 Faecalicatena contorta | reverse complement strand
CCATTATATTACACTATTCTATATGATTATTATTTCCCCGGAACCCACTTTCCTGTTTCGTCCACATAGTACTTATTATTATCCACTCTTTCACTGACAGCCATTGTTCCATCTGCTTTCAGATAATAGTTGCCTACCCAGCGACTGGTCACTTTCTTTCCATCAGACGCAAAATAATAATATGTTCCGTCAATAGAAAGCCAGCCGGTCGCCATCGCACCACTGCCTTTCAGATAATAGGTATCCAGAAGCCACTCATCATGGAGCATGATCCCTGTCGTATCACTAAAATAATACCAGATATTATTAATCTTCTGCCAGCCATAGACTCTGGCACCACTGGTTCTGAGATAGTACCATTCTCCGGAAAGCTTCAGCCAGCCGGTCGCCATTGCTCCGTCTGCCTGTACATAATAAGTCGCATCGATCCACTCCTCTGCATGCATAATACCCGTTTCTGCATCCAGATAGTACCATTTGTTCCCGGATTTTTGCCAGCCAGTCAATTTTTTCCCACTGCTGTTCAGATAATACCAGTGTTCCTCTCCTTCTTCGGAAAGTTTCAGCCAGCCGGTCGCCATTGCTCCGCTGCTCTTCAGATAATAGGTGTCCTCAATCCATTCATCGGCATGCATGACGCCTTCGGAGTCAAAATAGTACCATACATTTTTGATCTTCTGCCAACCGGTCACACAATACCCGTTCGAGTTAAAGTAATACCACTTTTCATCGATCTTTCTCCAGCAACTCTTTGGATATGTTCCATCTGCATTACGGTACCACCATCCTCTGGAATCATGATGCCATTCACCTGCCGCAGGATCCGGTTCTTCTTCCGACACTTCATATTCTATCACAATCGGATATAAAGACATGCTGTTTATGGTAAATGTCACTCTGTTACTTGCCTGACTGAATTCCAGTTTCTGGAGTTGATTCTCACTGTCAAGATAATATACATGTTTCACTTGCTTATTCATGTCTGTTTTTTCGGTAATTTTGTATTCCCCTGCTGCAAGTTTTGATACTTCCCACCGATGTGGATTGACAATTTTCAGATCAATCACATCATAATCTGTGCTCTCTAATCCGCTGACTATGTCTGGATCCAGCTCTTTATCGAGTAAGAGATAATCTTTAAAATCCATCCCTGTTGCAACCGTATTTCCGGACAGACTGGTAATCGTCGTATCATTCTGATGTGCGTCTTTTTTATCTACCAGCTGAATCGACTCAACCCTTGCACAATTAGAATGATTGTAGGTATACTTTCCGGCACCGTATTCAGACTTGTCTTTCACAGTGATCGGTAATGGTTCCATATCATAGGTATCATTTTCAACCGTAACCATATAAACCACATCTTCCAGAAGTTCTTCTCTCAGATACCCCTTTTTATTGGTAGTTTCAATGGTTTCTACATCACTGACCAGTTTAAATCTGATATTCTGCATAAGCCCTTCATAATAATAAACCGGAAGATTGATCATGACTCTGTGATCCGGATCCGGCTCTTCTGTTTCTCTGCGATACAGCTGAAGGCTTTCCACTTCAGGGTAATCATACTCCGTCTGATAATTTTTGATATCCACCGGTATTCCGTTCCTGATCCATAGATATACATTATTCATCTCATAATCAGAATCCTCCGCATAGATAATATAGTTATGATCATTTACCAGATTCAACTCCGGAAGGACTCCGTTCTGCGATGTAATCGTCTGTTCAATTTCCTGCTTAGTGCTATTATAAATAACAAATTTTACCGGCTGTTCGATTGCCTTCGTCACAATCGGACTGACAGTGTCATTTACAACCTCTTCGACTGTGATTCCCTGAACCTTTACTCTTTCTTCCGAAAATACATCCTTTTGCTGATATGCCGGAATATCATGATACACCGGTATGGAAGCCGCCTTTACTTCTGTTCCGGCTGCTGTACCCGCCACGACCAAAATTGCCAGAGCCACAGATAACAGCTTTGCAAGATATTTCCCTTTCATGTGCACAATTCACACTCCTTTTCCCTGTATAATCAGAGGTGCAGAATATCTTCTGCACCTCTCGGTTTCAGGAATTATTACTTGCCTGATATATTATTTGGTTTTGGAAGGATCCCATTTTCCATTTTCGTCAACATAGTACTTACCACCGTCAACCCATTCGGATGTTGCCATGGTTCCGTCTTCGCTCAGGTAGTAATTGCCAACCCATTTGCTTACTACTTTTTTACCGGTAGATGAGAAGTAATACCATGCTCCGTCGATTTTCTGCCAGCCTGTTGCCATTGCTCCGCCGGCTTTCAGATAGTAGTTTCCATCCGGAGTCCATGCTTCTTCCAGCATGTATCCTTCTGTCTTATCCATGTAATACCATACATTCTTAGACTGTACCCATCCGGTTACCATCTTGCCGCTGCTTGCGAAGTAATAATAATCACCCTCGATTAGCTGCCAGCCGGTTGCCATTGCTCCGCCTTTCTTCAGATAATATGCATTACCGTCTTCATCTACGATACCTGTTTCTTCCAGCATGATACCTGTTTCATCATCCATGTAGTACCATTTTCCACTGGATTTCACCCATCCGGTTACCATCTTTCCATTACCTGCAAGATAGTACCAGCCTTCTTCCTGTGGTAACCAGCCAGTTACCATTGCTCCGTTTGCATCCAGATAATAGTAATCCTCACCGTCTTCCAGCCATCCATCTGCTAACATCACGCCGTCTTCATCAAAGAAGTACCACTTGCTGTTGATCTTCTTCCATCCAGTCTCACGATATCCCTTTGCATCAAAGTGATACCAGTATCCGTCAATCTGCTTCCAGCATGCCTTTGGATAACTTCCATCCGGATTCTTATACCATACACCAACGGAATCTGCTACCCATTCGCCTTCCACGATCAGATTTGCTTTTACAATTTCACCTGCTGCACCGCCCTGAATAATGAATAATCTGTCAAGTGAGATTCCTACATCCATCATCAGTGATACAGCTGTCTTTGCCAGTTTGTTACCGGAATTGCAAAGAATGTAGATCGGTTCCTCATCACTGAGATAATTTTCTACTGCAAATGCAGCAAGTTCATTTAATAATTCTGCCTGGATAACTCCATCCTCATCTAATACAGGCATAGATACAGAACGTCTCAGATGACCAGCTTTGTATAAAGAAGCTTTTCTGGTATCCAGCATATGTACACCACTGTTTGCATCATTTGCAGCATCTACTGCTGTCTGAGCATCTACATAATTCCATTCGATCGGATCATTGAAACGATCTGTTGTCAGAGCTGCTTTAATGTCTGTATCTGATGCACCTTTTACGATCGTAAAGATACGCTCCGGTTCTACACCTGCTGTAAGAAGGTTCAGTGTAGCTCTCTGTGCACCTTTCACTCCACCCTTACATAAAACGTAGATTGGCTGTGTTGTGCCTACAAAACGCTGTGCATATGTCTGCATGACTTCATCCAGAGATGGATCATCTAACGGGAACTGCGGGCAGAACATGGAACCCGGAACATGTCCCACTGAATTGCGTGTCTCTAATTCACGAACATCCAGAATATTAGCAGGCTCTTTCAATGCATCTGCGCCGGAGATTGTATTTGCTCCGCTTACATTAACTGTAACATCTTTTTTCTCTTCCTGTCCCTTTAATCCTACAGATAACTTGTATGCTACCGGAGAAGTTGTTGCGTTCACCGGGAAGGAAACTGTAACTTTCTGCTCTGTTGCTGTTCCGGCAAATGTACCAATACTTACACCATCTGCAGGGTCTGCGGTTACTTCCAGATCTGCAGTATCAAGACCTGTACCTGCAACCGTAAGTTCAACTGTTCCATTCGCATAAGCAGCCGTTTCTGCGGATGCTGTTACAGAAGTGATTGCTGCATCTGCAGCCGGTGTCTCATCCTTAATGATCTGAATATCAGCTGTCTTATAATTGGATGATGTCATATCGGAAGATGATGGATAGAAGCGAATCGTCCAATTCAATACATCATCAAATTCACCCAGCTGGCTGTATGGAACGAATGTGATCGTTACTCTCTGTTTTGCACCGGTTCCTTCTCTCTTTACCTCGTACTTGGAACCATCGATTGTCTTGTTGATTCCCTCTTTTACGCGGATGCCCACTTCCTGCAGATCCTGTCCTTCCACATCATAGACAAATTCTGTTTTTCCATCTGCAAGAAATGTTCTGGAAACCAACGTAACTCCTGTAATTCCTGTATTTTCAGCTGCTTCCTGAGTAATTTCTGTTTTGATACCATCCAAAATAACTGTCAGTGTACGCGCCTCAGTTCCTGGGTTCTCAAAAAATCCCACAGCAGTTCGAATACTTGACATTACATCTACGTAATAATCCTGTTCTTCTTCCAATTCCTGATCTCCTACCCATACAGACCAGTCTTCTACTTCGCCATCCGTAGTAAAAATGATATACCCGCCTGTCGCAGGGATACTAGTTTTATTCGGCGTTACCGTCGTTGCCGCCTGTACAACCGCCGGCGTCTCTGTCTCCACTGCGTCTGCTGCCATAACAGTCAGCCCACTCTGGCTGAATACCATTACTCCGGCAAGTAAAAGAGCATACATTCTCTTTCTCATTGCTATCTCCTCCTTTTTTATACCTCTTCAATAGCATATATATAATTTACTATACTTTATATCATAGCAATCTTTATCTATGGCGTCCAATCGACACTTCCCATATATACGTGCTATTTATTGATTATATCTATCTTGTTTTTCCCGGGACCCATTTCCCATTTTCATCTACATAGTACTTTTCCTGATCTACCCATTCAGCTCTTGCCATGGTTCCGTCTGCTTTCAGGTAATAATTTCCTACCCACTGACTGGTTACTTTCTTCCCTTTTGTATTGAAATAATAGTAATCTTCACCAATCAGGAACCAGCCGGTCACCATTGCTCCGCCCGTCTTTAGATAGTATGTATCCTCCAGCCACTGATTTTCATACATGATTCCGGTTGTCGGATCCAGATAATACCAGATATTATTAATGATCTGCCAGCCGGTCAGTTTTTTTCCACTGCTGTTCAGATAATACCATTTACCATCAAGTTTCAGCCAGCCGGTCGCCATTGCTCCACTGCCTGTCACATAATAGGTGTCATCAATCCATTCTCCCGCATGCATGATTCCAGTTACTTTATCGAGAAAATACCATTTGCTTCCGGACTTCTGCCAGCCGGTCAGTTTTTTACCACTGCTATTCAGATAATACCATCCTTCTTCAAGCTCCAGCCAGCCGGTCGCCATCGCTCCATTGCCTGTCACATAATAGAGGTCATCAATCCATTCATCTGCAGCCATGATTCCGGTAGACAGATCGAAATAATACCATTTACTCTTGATCTTCTGCCATCCACTCACACGATAACCGGATGAATTAAAGTAATACCACTCTCCGTCAATCTGCTTCCAGCATGACTTCGGATATGTTCCGTCTGCGTTTTTATACCACCAGCCGACAGAATCTTTTCTCCATCCTCCGGTATCCGGATTTTCCGGCTCTCCGGAAGATCCATCCCTGACATATTCGAACGTATAATTCCTTCCATTATCTACAAAGTCCTTATTAGCATCAATGTTCGGAGCCTTTACCATCTTGTATCCAGGTATCTCTTTTGGCAAAATGTCAAACTGCTGTACCATAGAAACAGAATATCCATAGAAAATATCTGACTCGGCCAATATTTTCCCGGTTCCCTGCTCAATATGATCAACTACAACTTTTTTCATGTTGGACGGGCCACATTCTACGAACTCAGATTCGCCTCTGACAGCCTCATTATTAACAGTCAGTGTTACAACCGGATCTTCGATAAAGTGAACTCCATCCAGCGCAACCTGAAGTGTATATGTTTTATTGGTTCCACAGTATCTCGGAGGCAGAATCTCTATTGTCTGTGTATTTCCATCTCCAACGACACCATTTTTATTTGGTCCTGCGATTGCAACGAATCGTACAGTTCCATCTCACTCCGGGATATCATACACCGGCCAGATCACTCCATTTTCATCAATGGCACGCACCCTGGTTACGGTTGGATCCATATTGGTTCCATAGAGAGTCATCACCGTTTTCAGTTCACCAAGCTGTTTGGATACAACAACCGTAATATTCTTATTGTCTCCCACACCTTCCAGCTTATTGTTTCCGGTAATGGTCGCCATGCTCAGAACCTGGGCATTCTTATCTGTTCCTTCCGGAAGTACCGTTACAACAGCCCTTTTCGCCGGATTTTCCACAGTTCCTTCATTGACGGTATTTCCATTCACCTTTACACTAAGTATATAGGATATTGCTTTCTCCGTATCATTTGCGGGAAGTTCATAGGTAAGAGTCGGTTCTGCACCAGGAGTAACTGCTACTGCAATCTCTGTCGGTGTCTCTGTCTCACCTGCCAAAAGAATCTTTCCTTCGATGGAAGTCGCTTCGTCCAGCCTGGTTCCCTTTAAAGTTGCCGTAATCGTACCGCCATTGTGATCAAGAATCGTTTCGCTCAATTCTACAGAGGAAGCACTTGGATTGGATGTAATTGACCAGCAATCGTATTCCATCTTAACTGCAAGTGTCTTATTGTCCTCCGTCGCATAAAATGCACCTTCCTGGATATACAGCGCAGAAGTCCCTGTTATCGCAATGTTTTCTCCAAACGTAATTGTGATTACATTGGAAGATACGGTAACACGATCATTCTCGCCAAGTTCTATGTGATTGTCATTTGCATTGTTTTGACTCGCAATAAAAATCTTAGACTTGTCAATCGGCGATGTATCCACAGCCGCATCCAGTGTTGCTACAACCGTTCTGGCATCCAGCATTTCCACTTTCCGGTAAGTTCTTTTTATTGTGTCAGCCTTTGGATCCTGTGTTACAACAGCCTGTGCCTGTCCGGTAATACTGCTGCCATCTTTGATGCCTGCCGTAATGCGATATTCCATTCCATTTTTCATGGTATTAGCCGGAATCTGTATTGTAGCTCCTGATTCAGTGATCTCCAGAACCGTAGCTTTCAGCCTGCTGTCCATATCGATCCCGTATTCGTTATACGTATGTACTTCTATTCCCCAGTTCTCTGCAGTCAGCCCTGTTCCGGTCACATTGACCTGCACTACTCCTCCTGCATTAGATACATGCTCCGGGGATACAACGATATTGCTTATCTGAGGTTCTGCCGCCAGCACAGTAATCCCACTTTGACTGATCATCAAAGCAACTGCCAGCAGACATGCCCACATTCTCTTTCTAAATTTCATTCTATTGCTCCCTTTTGTTCATCTCTTTTCTGATCTCTCTGATTGAGTTTCATCCTCCCTTAAAGAAGACTACTCAACTTCGCCTACAACTGCCCATCTCCAGAATGACTGATCATAATTGTATGAATTTTCAAATCCACACATTTCCATTACCAGCTGCATATACGCAGACCGGATACCTCCTGTACAATATGTAACAATCTTATCTTCTTTGGTAAGACCTGCATTCTCAAACATCTGAATCAGTTCTTTGTTTGGCTTTAATGTGCCATCTTCCTGGAACAGATCCGTATAACGGATATGAATCGCCCCCGGCAGATGTCCGCCCTGCGCTTCTTCATAAAGCACTGCACCATCATATTCTTCATCTGTACGAACATCTACAATCTTATATTCATCATAGTTGTTCTGAAGTTCTTCAGTTGTCATGACATGACTGTAATCAATCTCATCAATTGTCACTTCCTGAGCCTGTGGTTTTGATGCAAGAAACTGTGTCGGTGCTCCGGCCTCTTTGATTGCACTGTAGCCGCCGTCTACCATTTTTACATCTGTATAACCTGCTGCCAGAAGCTCCCAGACAAGTCTGGCGTCATCTCCCCAGCCATTCAGTGTCTCACCCAGAACGATCACTTCCTTATCCCGGGTGATTCCAAGATTGCCGAGAGTCTGAGACAACGTTTCAGGCGGCTGGATACATCCCCATGTTTCATCTCCGGCTTTTCCATCCTGAATGGACCAATCCTGCCATACAGTTGCAATTGCACCCTCAACGGTACCAAGTATCGCCTGTTTTTCTCCTCTTCCATCTACAAAGATTGTATCTTCGGCCCCAACCCGACCTGCCGCATACTGCGCATCTACAACCCATGTCCCATGGAATTTTCCGTCATCCGGTATTTCTTCTTCCTGCTCTTCTCCTTCCGCCTGATTCTCATCTGCGTTTTCTTCTATTTTTTCTCTCTCAACAGGATCTGACTTTTCCTTTGCACATCCGCCAAGTACACTACAGCCAAGAACCAGCGCAAGTCCAAGAGCAATCAAAGATCTTCTTTTCATCTTTCCCCTCCTTTCTATACCATTTCGTCGAGAATTCCAATCACCTCTTTTACAAGTTCCGGACAGAATGACATTATCCTTCCACTTTCAAGAGCTTCCTGAAATCCTTCCGGTGTTGAGACATCATAACCCAGAAGTTCTTTACAATTACATGTCGTACGGTTTTCAAAATACTTTTTCTTGAATTCCGCACTCTTTGCCATCATGATATCTTTTTGAGCCAGAAGCTGTTCTGGATCATAATGTCCATATTTGAGGCCAATTACCATCAATGCACCAGTGAATGCACCACAGGTATCTGCCTGCATCATACCACCGCCAAAACATGCAGCAATCTTATTGGCTACATCCTGAGAAATTCCCATCTGTTCTGCAAAATTGGACAACACAACCTGCGAACAGTCATAGCCTTCTATGAATTTTTCTCTTATTGCTTTTTCTTCCATTATCTCTTCCTCCTTATTCCGTTGCGCCTCCACAGCTGGATCCCTGGCCGGCGGTACATCCATAACAATGTTTTCCAAAACAGATTCGTCTCTTCTCATATGCTTTATCTGTCAGGTCGCTGATCATCTCCCCTGAAAGAACCGGAAGCTGCGCCGCCTGATTAAAATCACAGTCATAGAGTCTGCCATCCCATCCTACAGAAAGCTGATTTCTGCACATCATGGTAGGCAGTGTCGCTGCATTAAATGCTCCGTACAGTTTTTGAAGATATCCTTCCAGGTTGCCGGAACGCTTTAAGAATGCAGCAAATCTTCCTGTCGGATTATTCGTAATCGTAAACAGATGATTAAAAACGATTCCATGATCGTTCATCAGACGTTGTTTATATTCTGTCTCCATTGCACTCTGCTCTGGTGGAAAGAATGCCCCATTCGGATTGTAGACGAGATTCAGCACCAGTTCCGGATTCCTTCCGTATCCAAGCGCATTGAGATTCTGAAGCATCTGGATCACTCCATCGAAAGTACCTTCCCCGCGCTGTCTGTCTGTCTCTTTTGCACGATAATAAGGAAGAGAAGCAACAATTTCTACTTTATGATCGGCATAAAACTGTGGAAGATGTGCATACTTCTCTTCCAGAAGAATTACAAGATTAGAACGGACGATCACATGATCACAAACTTTTGCCATCTCCTCTACAAACCATTCAAAGTCCGGATTCATCTCCGGTGCTCCTCCTGTAATATCCACCGTCGCAAATCCCCAGTTTTTGCAGACCTTGATGCAATCTTCCATCACCTTCCTGGACATGATCTCTGTTCTTTTCGGTCCTGCTTCCACATGACAATGTTTACAGGCAAGATTGCATAATCTTCCAACATTAATCTGCAGTACTTCCAGAGAATCCAGCGTCTCCATCAAAGATTCATCCTGAATACAGTTTTCAAATGCCGGAACACTCGTTGTCTCGGCAAGTCTTATCATCTCTTCCATCATCTAAAACTCCAGTTTCTTTACGATATTTTTCATCTGCACTCCGTGAGCCAGACTCGCACCCCCGCGAATCGCGCATGCCACATGAATCGCTTCTGTCATCTGCTCCTCATTCACACCTTTGTTCAGGCAGTCATTCGTGTAAGAGTCAATACAGTATGGGCACTGAATTGCGGAAGCTACTGCCAGCGCAATCAGAGACTTTTCTCTTGCAGTTAAAGCACCATCTGCAAAAACACTGCCATAATATTTCATAAAAGCATCCCATAATTCCGGTGCTTCCTCCCCCATTGTTCCAAACTTTGCCAGATCTTCCGGATTATAATATGTATCCATTTTCTACCTCCAATTTTATATTGAATCCAAGTATATAATATATAGTATAATTTTTAACACTCTCCGTCTAATCGATATTAGTTATATTTAATATATATTTATTTATTTTTTCTATATGTTTTCTCTGACCCAGGTCACTTCCGGCAAATCATGTTGTCATCTTTACAAAATAAAATTTACTGTAACTATCAAAGAATGTCCGTCCTCTGTTTTTGCAGTAGTTATTCTCAGCAGTCCTGATATCTCAAGCGGTGAAGATTATACGATTACCGTAGGATCTGTTTCCGGTACATTCACAGCTGAATAAGACACAAAAAACAGGCCGAAGCGTTTGCTTCCTGCCTGTTTTTTGTGTCTTGAATCACTTCCAGGAGATATGATTTTTTATTTCGGGGTATTTGAATCATCTGGAAATATGCAAAATATCTTTTTCACTTTAACTATCTAATCATTATTTCAGTTCTGTTCCAATTCCGAGTTCAACCGCTCTGTCGTAGATTACCTTCGCAGCACAAAGATCCTGGGCTGCAACTCCAACAGTCTCATATACGATAATTTCCTCATCATTTTCTCTTCCGACAATCTTTCCAAGAGATACATCACCAATATTTCCTGTAATATCGGACTCTGAGATAATCCCTTCTGCCATTGGAATCAGCAGGTCTCCTGTCTCTGCAAGTGCTGCACTTACAGAATCACAGTAGATCTTGCTCGTTCTTGGAAGCACTGCAGGATCCATCTCATGTTTGTGCGGCTCATATGTTCCTACACAACTGATTGTACATCCCGGTTTAATCTTTGTTCCGTCAAATACCGGCTTCGGTGAAGGAGTAACCGTAATAAATACATCTGCATCAACAGTTGCATCATCAGCACTGTCAGCCGGTGTAATTTTCGTTCCATAATGACCAAGTTGTTCACTCATTGTCTGACAGAAGTTTTCCAGTCTCTCTCTGTTCAGGTCATAGACCTTAACTTCTTCAAGATCACATGCACAGATCATTGCCTCAAGCTGTGTTGCAGCCTGTCCGCCCGTACCAATCATTCCGCCGATCTTTGCGTCTTTTTTAGCCAACAGCTCAAATGCCACTCCTGAAGAAGCACCTGTTCTTAACTGTGTAACATAATTACCGTCCAGGATAGCCTGCACATACCCGGTCTTACCATCAATCAACATCGTCTGTGCCGGTGCACTGATCAATCCCTTTTCAATATTTTTTGAGAAAATATTAATTACTTTCACTGCTGCCGCATCCAGACTTTCTGCATAAGCCGGCATAAACAGGAATTCCCCTTCTGTCTTTGGTGCCGGAATCTTTACTCTGAGCGGAATATCAACGGTATCCTCTGCCACCATCTCAAATGCATTCTTTACAGAAGCAATAATTTCTTTCATGGTGATAACCTTACTGATATCTTCTCTTGATAAATATAACATACCACAATCTCCTTTTAACCTGTTTTATTTGTTATTTTGCTTTATCTTTTTTATTTGAAATAATAAATGTAACTGCCATATAAATAAGTACAACTGCAACGATATACGTCAGGATGTTAACCGGCATGGATTTTACAATGTAGTATGCTGCCAGTACACCTAAAATACCGGTCACGCTGGCAATCAAAGCTGCCTTACGATTATATCTTCCTGCCTTAATAAACTCCATACTTGCAGGTGGCATCAACAGTGCACAGGATCCCATCATGATCGGGAAAGCTACTGTGATGTTCAGTCCCATCAATGCACAAAGTGCCATACATGGTGCATAGAGACCAACGCCTGCACACATAAGCATTCCAAGAACAAAGTTAATGATAATGGAAATGATCAGTTTCCCGCCTGCAAGCGCGGTTGCTTCTCCCATCAGACCGAATGGACCGAATCCGTTCACCTTACACACCAGAATCACTGCTACACATGGAAGTGTAATAGAGAGAATGGTACGGATCTTCTGTACCGGAAGATGTGCAATTACTTTTCCTCCTACAATACCACCAAGCATTGCCGCAATCAGCATGGAGAACAATGTAAGCGTATCCACATCAATAACCGTCATAAAAAGAAGCGCTTCAACGATAACCGGAATACCAAAGATAACATTTCCATTTCCCGGAAGTTCTTCATCAGGACTCAGTTTCGTAAATTTAAAGAATGCAGCCTGTGTTGCATTACTTCCAACTCCCAGTGTATCAAGCAGGTTGAGTACGAATCCCATAACCGCGTATGCTGCCTTTTCACCCATGGGAACTTCGCTAAGCTTTGTTCCGCTTTTCTTATAATCTTTAATCAGCGCAGCAAACAGCCAAATAACAAACAACACCATTATAACACGAAGTACGAAAATAATCATGTGGTTCTCCCTTCTCTCATTATTATAATATGTATAATCTTAAATCATTTTCTCAAAAACTCTCTTATACGTGATGATAATTATAATTTGCATCCAGATCCCATGGTTGCATAGCACCACCCTGCTCTGCAGGCCTGCAGTTCTCTGCATATATCTTAAGTACACCCTTTTCCTGTTTGAGCGGCGGACGTACCCAGCTCTTTCTTCTCTCTGCAAGAACCTCATCTGATACGAGAAGATTAACAGTACCACCGGCAATATCCATCTCAATCTCATCGCCGTTCTCGATCAATGCAATCACGCCTCCGTCATAAGCTTCCGGAGAGACATGACCAACAATGGCACCATAGTTAAATCCGGAGAAACGTGCATCTGTGATCAGACCAACACTCTTATGGAGATCCTTTGCAATCAGTGCATCGATGCTGAGCATAAGTTCTTTCATACCAGGTGCGCCTTTACAGCCTTCGTAACGGATTACGATAATATCACCAGGAACGATCTCTCCTGCCATAATTGCATCATAGGCCGGCTGATCGCCTTCAAATACTTTCGCCTTACCCTTGATATACATAACTTCCTCAAATACAGCCGTAGGTCTTACGATTGCTCCTGCAGGAGATATGTTACCGCGCAGGATCTTAAGTCCAGGCTCCTTTGAAACCGGATTATCCAGAGAATGGATGACTTTGTTAGTCTCAGGCTTCACTGTTTCAAGAATATCTCCCCATGTATTTCCATACATCGTAGGTGCATCTGTATGAAGCTTTGACTCAAGCTGTTTCATAATTCCCTTTACGCCGCCTGCATAGTGAAGATCAACAACCGTATACGGACCGCTAGGTATAACTGCATTAATACAGTATATTTCTTTTGCATATTTTTCAAAATCAGCAAGTGTCAGCTCAATTCCAAGCTCATACGCATAAGCCAGAAGATGAAGTACTGCATTGGTAGAACCTGCAACTGCCATATCGAACATAATTGCATTTTCAAGAACATCCTTTGTAATGATATCCTTTGGTGCTCTTCCCTCTTTTGCCATTTTTACCATATACTTGCCCGCAGTTCTTGCAGCTCTGAGTCTCGCATTGTCAGATGCCGGAATGGTAGATGTTCCCGGCATAACAAGATTCAAAACTTCTCCAAGCATCTGCATTGTATTTGCAGTTCCCATGGAAGGACATGCACCAAATGACGGACACACACTTTCCTCCATTTCCAGAAGTTCTTCTTCACTGGCACCTGAGAATCTGGCTGAATCAAGGTCTGCTTCAACAACTGTCTTTCCACAATAGTTACCAGCCTGCATGGATCCACCGGTCACAACCATAGCCGGAATGTCCAGTCTGCATGCTGCAAGATAACATCCGGCAATGATAAGATCACAGGATGCCACACAACAGATTGCATCAAAATTGTGCACTCTTGATACGAACTCAATTGACATTGCAACAATGTCTCTTCCAACCTGTTCGTATTTCATCTCATCCGCACCATTTGCAACGTTTCCACAAGTTGCAGGAATTCCAAATTCAACCGGAATACCGCCTGCCGCCCAGATTCCTTCCTTTACTGCCTCTGTTACCTGACGTAAATGTGCAGTTCCGGGGGAACCTGACATATATGAATTCGGCACGCCGATATGAGGTTTCTTACGAATATCCTCATCTGAATATCCTGCTGCCTTCATCATAACTCGACGATGAGCAGTCTCTACTCCGTTCCAATAACTGTAGCCCATATTTTTCCTCCTCCGTGGTTCAAGACACTTCCTCCTGCAGCGACAGGAATTGTTTCCGCGTCCGATCCATTTGACAATTGATTATCATTTTCCTACTCTCATCATACACATATTTTAATGTAAGAAAAAGATACAAAAACTGATCATAACATTCATTTTTTTTAACATCTTGACAAACCGTCTTATCTTTCGTTATAAATGAAGTATATCTAACAACATATATTAAAATTTGTAACATTTACTTTCGTTTTATGAAAAAGCAAAGGAGCGACCGCTATGAATAAATACAAAGTGATACTGACTGTTTATGAAGAGCAAAGTATCTCTAAAGCCGCTGAGAAGCTGAACTATACCCACTCTGCAGTCAGTCAGACCATCAAAGCCTATGAAAACCGACTGGGAATTACGCTCTTTCAGAGAACCAAACAGGGAATGGTGGCAAACCCCTACTGCGAAGGCATCTTCGATTCCCTGAAAACGGTATGCGCTGAGCTGGATCATATGGATCACATTGCCAGAGATCTCCAGAGTATTGACCATGGCAAAATCCGAATCGGAACCATCCAAAGTGTTGCATACCACTGGCTACCTGATCTCTTAAAAGACTTTTCCGAAAAATATCCTCAGGTGGATTTTTGCATGTCTGTAGATGGATTTCAGGGATTACATAAAAGACTGGAAGAGAAAGAGGTGGATTTGATCTACACAACATCTGTCGCAGCGAAAGGAATCACGTTCATCCCTCTTTTCAAGGACGAGATGATGCTTGTCACTCCACTGAACCATCCTCTTGCGGACAGATTATGTGTTCCCTTTGCAGATATCAAACATGAACCTTATATTCTCCCTTCTGATGAACTTGACTATGAAACGGGAGAGATTTTCCGTCAAAACAAGATCGTTCCGCAGATTCGCTATCGCCTGAACGATGACTATGCCGTACTGAAAATGGTTGAACAGGGATTCGGGATAACGATTCTCCCCAAACTTCTGATCCTAAATGCTCCGTTTGACATATGTGTCAGACCATTTGCAGAACATTTCTATCGCACGATCGGAATTGCATTTAATCCCGTGGAAGGTATGCCACGTGTAATAAAAGAATTCCTGAACCACGTGAAAGAATATGCAAATAATTTAAACTAAGGGATTATTGCAAACTATTGCACCAGTAAGATTTAGAAATCAAGTTATCTTCATATAAAAAGGCTTGTGCTAAAAGGTATCATACATTTTTGCGAGACTATGAAGAAAAGGACCTGTTGACAAACTCACTTTTTCAGTGTTTATTTCTACATGTTTTTTGAAATGACATAAAACAGCTGGTAAATTCGGTTATTCAAACCGCTTTTGCCAGCCGTTTTAGATTTAATGCCGTTGCCGATAAGAGGCATTCTTCTATCGCTTTCTGAAGGCCTCTTTTCTGGATTTTATTCAATTTATGTTCTCGTTTTAAAACTGCGAATGTTCCTTCTGCCCATATCTTCCTAGGCCTCATGACCCTCAGATAATCACTGGTCCCTACTTTTTTTCTATTTCGATAAAAAGAGGGATAATAAGCACTCGCATTGATTCTGACTGTACCGAGATCTGTGGCACAGGCTGAAAAATCCGGGCAGTTTTTACATTGTTTTTTTGAACGGCTATATAAACGGTAATAGTTCTGCGTTGACTTTTTATAAATTAATTTCTGAAATGCTAAATATTCTCCCTGTCTACATACAAAGCGATCTGTTTCGTCCTCATAACAGAATCCCTTTTTCATTGCATTGTTCTGATATTCACGTATAGCTGTATAACCTTGGACCCCTAATAACTCCAGCCCTCTGTGTATCGCTCCTATATCATATCCACCATCTAATCCAATTTCCTGATATTTACAAGACTGTCCTTTCAAATGGTCCAGGATAATATCACTTTCCCTCTGGTTAGCTGGATAACAGTCCACCCCCGTAATAATGTCATGCCTGGTATCCACTGTCATCTCCGTCAGATAACCCAGCCCCTTTTTACGAGCCTGGTGGATATAACCACACTCTGGATCTGTCCGGCTTTTTAAAGATTCTTTCTCTTTTTTTACATTTTCCGGTTCTTTATAACCAGGCATGAATGAAAGCTCTGCTTCCAATTCTTCCATATATTTTACAGTGGAACGTTGGACCGTCTCAACCGCCTCATAGCGGCTTTCCCAAGACACATTGGACGGAAGGAATGAACCATCAGCAACACCAGTTTCTCCCGATACGATCCCAAGCTCTATACACTTCAGTACGATCTCATTAAAAATTTTCCGGAATATGCCGGCCTCTTGAAAACGTCTTTTTCTATTCTGGCTAAACGTTGAGTGATCCGGTACTCTATACATAAGATCAATTCCACAAAACCAGCGGTAAGCAAGGTTAAGAGATACTTCCTCTTCAAGTCTCCGCTCTGATTTGATCCCATAAAGATAACCAATCAGCAGCATTTTTACCAGAACAACAGGATCGATAGATTTTCTGCCAACATGGGAATAATAGGGGGCTGCCTTTTCGTATATAAAATCAAAATTTACACAGTTTTTAATCCATCTCAGAAGATGATCTTCTGGGATCATAGAATCTATGTCAAGAATTACCATCTGGATTTGTCCGCTTTGTTTTCCCATCATAAATAATGACCTCCTGCAATTGATATAATAAGTATACCATACAGAAATTCATTTCTCTCTAGTTTGTCAACAGGTCCAAAGTTTCACACTCTCGCTTACCATAGATTGCTATTGTGGCGATCAAGAGCTGTTTCTCCATGTGCTTTGAAAGCTGCATTCCATCTTTTTACTGTACCAAGTACAATGTCATATTTCTTTTCTAGAGAATAAAAAGAAGCTCCCTCTTCATGTTCCTTTAACACCTTCAATTTGAATTCCTTGCTATATTTCTTTTTAGACATAAAAATACTCCTCATATGATAGATTTTGGATATTTCCATTGTCTACCATATGGGGAGCATATCAAAATACGCTACTTTTCGCTATTCATTTCTCTTTCCTAGACATCAAGCAGACCGTCTCAACGATATTACCCTTTTCCCACAAGATATCCCTATTTTAACCTAATCTTTCTGTGAGATTGTTCCCAATCTCGGGAGATTACTTAAACTCACTGTCTCCAATGTCTGTAACTGCTGTACTGTTAATTGACGCAGTAATTCCATTCGTTCTTTCTGGCTTTTCCCCTGATTGATCAAAATAGCATTATAACTTTCTAAATTCGCAAGTACTAGTAGTTGATTCAGTGTTGCTACATCCCTCATGTTTCCTTTCACAGACGGATGTTCATCTTTCCATTGTTTTGCTGTCTTTCCAAAAAGGACAACATTCAACATATCTGCTTCGTTCGCATATGTAAAAGAAATCTGAGCTGGTGTTAATTCTGGCGGAAGCAAGTTCTCTTTAATTGCATCTGTATGTATCCTGTAATTTAGCTTAGAGATTTCTCTATTTAAATTCCAGTTCAAAGATAATCGGCTATTTTCATCAGTTTTTAATCTTCGATAATCTTTCATAATATACAACTGGAATTCCGGTGAAATCCATGTAGCAAACGACATGGCAATATCACTGTGAGCATAGGTACCACCATAACGCCCTGCTTTTGAAACAATACCAATTGCAGCAGTTGCTTCTATCCACTTCTTAGGTGACATTGTAAATGCATTTGCTCCCGCTTGCTTTCTAAACCCCTCGAATTCGAGGGGTTTAAAATCAGGATTATGAAGTCTTTCCCATAGTCCTAGAAATTCTATCACATCCCGATTTCTCATCCAATTTTGAATAACCGCTGTTGGATCATCGCTCTTATACCGAGCAATATCTGTCAATGAAATAAATTCGTTTTCAAAATCCTGTGTGTAAATTCCAATATCTATTCCGTTCGCATGAAGCGTATCTTTAATTATTTTCCCCATTTCTCCTCCTGCAATCACATCAAAATTTTATCAAAGAATCATAATCACTGTCACTTTTAAGAAAGTTCTGTTGACTAACTATCTTCGTCTTCCCACATTCCCCGATATGCTTCAATATAAAACTTAATACAACCAGGATATGTATACAAATATCTTCTGCACACCTCTTTATACAATCCCAATATTTTTTCATCACAAGCAAAATCCAGCAAATAATCTAACAAATGCGACAATTCATCTTCTGACACAGTTCTGCTGCATACATCTTTAACTAAAGGGCAATATACTTCGTATGCATTCTGATTAATTTGGATTACTGGCTTTGCAAACTGATAAATTCTTTCATCCATTAAATCACCCCAAAATACTTTAATGCATCCTTTATCGATTCTACCTTCTCCACTGTCGGATGCCTTCTCGGCTGTTTCAACTCTTCTACCATATTAGGTGCATCATACATCGGCAATCCTAAATTTCTTTTTACCTCTGCGATATATGCGGTATGTACTTTAAACCCATATTTCTTTTCCACATACTCTTGTATCATTTTATATGTAGCTTTTGGAACAGGCTGATGTTGTTTTGCTCGCTCCACAATCTTATCCAGTGGTACTTTTCCCTCACCATCTCCAAATTCAACCGTTACATTAATATGGCTATCCGGTGACTTGTGGGACAAAAGTACTACCGTCTCAACATGCACCGTATTCGGGAAAAGATCCACGCATGCGATTCTTTCCACCTGGTACCCTCTTCCCTGCAGCATCTCCAGATCTCTCGCCAGGCTGGTCGGCTTACATGCGATATACACCATCTTATCCACACCAAAGTTGGTGATCTTCTCCAGCGCCTTCGGATGCACCCCGTCTCTTGGGGGATCCAGCATAATCAGATCTGGAACTTCTCCCAGTTCATCAATGACTTTTAACACATCTCCTGCCCAGAAGGTACAATTTTCAAGTCCGTTTAATTTTGCATTTTCCTTTGCAGCTTCAACAGCTTCTTCCACGATCTCGACTCCAACGACTTTCTTTGCAACCGGCGCCAGAATCTGTGCAATCGTTCCGGTTCCGCTGTACAGGTCAAAGATAACTTTATCCTTTGTCTCGCCGATATATTCTCTTGCGGTCTCATATAGGACTTCTGCCCCCAGAGAATTTGTCTGGAAGAACGAAAAAGGCGTAATCTTAAATTTCAGACCCAGAAGTTCCTCATAGAAGTAGCTCTGTCCATAAAGGATGACGGTTCCTTCATCCTTCACCACATCCGCCACACTGTCATTCTGTGTATGCAGAATTCCGGCAATCGTTCCATCCAGCTTCAAAGTGAGAAGGCGATTTTTCCAATTCTGCTCAAATGCACTGCTTCCATCTACGGCATGCTCAGTCGTTGTTACCAGATCTATCAGAATCTCTCCTGTCTTTATGGCCTTTCTGACCAGCAGATGCCGGAAATATCCGGTATGACGCATCCGATGATAATACGGATATCCGGACTCTTTTGCACATTCCAGTGTGCATACCAGAATCTTCCGATAATCTTCATCTACGATCTGGCAGTCAGACACATTTACGATATCATGAAAACTTCCCCGCTTATGCATTCCCAGCGCCATTGGTCCATCTTTATATTCATCCCCGAAAGAAAATTCCATCTTATTGCGATATGCCTGTTTTAACGGGCTTGGTTTGATACCTTCCCAGACATATTCCCCATCTACCGCTTCGTCCATCATGGCTTTTACCTGAGTCTCTTTCATCTTCAGCTGCTCTTCATAGGGCATGTTCTGATAGGTACAGCCTCCGCACTGACCGAAGTGCGGACATGCAGAGTTTATTTCAAGCGGTGATTTTTCAAGCACCTCCAGAAGGTGCCCTTCAGCTTTTCCCTTCCGGATCTTATTGACAGAAAACCGTACTTTCTGCCCGGGAATTCCGTTCTTTACGATGACACACCGCTCCTCCTCCGGAAGATATATGATTCCTTTATTCGGAAATTCCACTACATCAATGATGCCTTCATATACTTGTCCCTTCTTCATATCATGTATCCTTTCCTTCTTCTATTGCTTTTCTTCTCCGGCTCTTCTGTGACTGAGTCTTGGCTTGTGCATATCTTCCTGTTTCTTATATACCGCTTTCAAGATGGTACCATCCTGTTCTACCTTTACATGTTCCAGACTTTTCACGTATTTATTGAACTGCGAATATCCATAATCGCTGATCTTGAACTCTTTGAACTTTTCATATATTTTATTGCCCAGAATGCTGAGTTCGATTCCGGTTTTCCCGGCCTTTTTCAGAAGAGCAATCACATAACCATCTATACTTTCTTTCATATCACGGTCTTCCCGAAGCGCCACAGACACAATATTGCCATGTTTCACTAACTGAATCCTTGAAAATTCCTCCAGAAATTTTGACAGCATGTTATAGCCATAGCTTCGTACATCAAAATCCGGATACAGACTGACCAGACGGCTTCCCACTTCACCCAGCCCGGTGGCTTTGTTGTTATCCTGATTCTCGATTACCATCTTGATGATCGCATCTTCGATCTTTTCCTTACTCAGCTTGTCATGTGATTCTTCACCTTTGGACGTTCCCGGATTCTGCTCATATAACAGATTTTCCAGGATCGTAAACTTATCACAGGCTTTGCGAAATGGTTCCGGTGTCTTATTCTCACCCATTCCTATCACAATTTTTCCACTTTCTCTTAACCTGCTTACAAGTCTTGTAAAATCACTGTCACTGGATACAATACAGAATCCGTCAACATCATTCGTATACAGGATATCCATTGCATCTATGATCATTGCAGAATCTGTGGAATTCTTCCCCTGTGTATAGCTGAACTGCTGGATCGGCATGATTGAGTTGGTCAGAAGCTCATCCTTCCAGCTGGAATGCTGTGTGCTGGTCCAGTCCCCATAGATTCTTTTATATGTGATCACTCCGTACTTTGACAATTCTGTCAGTATCGGCTTGATATACTTTGCCGACACATTATCTGCGTCAATCAACAATGCAAAACACTGCTCTTCCATCTTTCTCTCCTTTTTATTCCCTTCTGATTATCACTCTCTGCCTGTCACATTCTTTCGGATATATGGAATTTCAAGACAAAAGCAGGTCAGATGACCATTTCATGCCAGATACGGTTCCAACCTGCTTTTATTCATGCATATTCAATTCTTTTCTTTACGAATTAAGCCTGGTCATCCTCGCTGAAGAAATCATCGTCGAAATCATCATCAAAATCATCTTCGAAGTCTTCCAGATAATCCGGTGTAAAGAAACAATATACGGCATAAGCAATACCTGCAACAGCTGCAACCGCACCTACAATAGCGAGAATCCAGAGAACGGTCTTTCCGTGCTTATCTTCTTCCTCTCTTTTGCTCATTAATTCACTCAGCTTTGATGCTGCAATAATATCCTCTACCTTACTCATGCTTCCACATCCTTTCTAATGCTCTCCGGCAATTCAATTATTAGTCTTATTATACCATCAACCCGGTCGGATTACTACAATTTTAATCAAAAAAACTATCCTTTTATTCCAATTTTATATCTTCTGCAGCCTGGCAAATGCTGCAAACATCTTCTTGGTTCCGGGGCCGTCAAAGTCAACCGTTACCTCATAATCTCTGCCGCCTTCCACAACTGCCAGGACTGTCCCTTCCCCAAATTTGATATGGCGCACACGGTCTCCCACGCCGTAGTCCAGCTTTCCTCCCTTCGGTGTTCCAAAACTCTGTGTCGGCTTCACCGCTGTAAATGCCTTTGCCCGGAAAGCTTCTCTTGCCTGCACATAAGCTGCTTTTTTCAATTCTTCCTCTTTTTCTTTCCGGAATACAGCTCCTGTTGCCAGAAGTTCCATCGGAACTTCTTTTAAGAAACGGGACATCTTGTTATACTGTGTCTCTCCGCGCACCATCCTTCGCCTTGCACAGGTCATGGTCAGTTCTTTTTCAGCTCTTGTAATTCCCACATAACATAAGCGCCGCTCTTCTTCCAATTCTTCCGGATCATCTGCCGTGATCGTCATATAACTCGGAAACAGCCCATCCTCCATGCCTGCCAGATACACATGCGGGAATTCAAGTCCCTTTGCACTGTGAAGCGTCATCAGCACCACATAATCTGAATCTTCATCCAGACTGTCAATATCAGCCACAAGCGCCACCTCCTCCAGGAAACCACTTAAGGTTGCAGGCTCGTTCTGATCCTCACACATCTCTTCATAGGCAGCAATCTTACTTCGAAGTTCATCAATATTCTCAATCCGGCTTTGTGATTCTTCCGGATCTCCTTCTCCCATCAGAGACTCTACATATCCGGTCTCTTCGATGACCTCCTGCATCAGATCCGAGATACTAAGATCCTTTGCATCTGCTTTAAAATGCTCGATCAGAGCCACAAACGACTCGAGTTTTGAGACACCTCTTCCGATATTCGGAATCAGATCTGCCCCCTGCAAAGCTTCATAAAATCCAATTTCCCGGGAAGCAGCATATTCCTGCACCCGGTTGATACTGGTCAGTCCGATTCCCCGCTTTGGAACATTGATAATTCTCCTGACAGCCAGATCATCTTTACCGTTATCTATCGTTTTCAGATAGGACAGCAGATCCTTGATCTCCCGTCTGGCATAGAAGTTAATTCCACCTACAATCTTATATGGAATGTTGGCCGTCACAAACTTTTCTTCAAACATACGGGACTGCGCATTGGTGCGATACAAAATAGCATGATCATGATAAGATCCGTCTCCCTGATCCACATGTTCCCGGATATCCTCCGCTATGTATTCCGCCTCATCATACGCCGTATCAAACTGACGGAACTGTATCTTGTCTCCTTCTCCGTTGTCGGTCCAGAGTGTCTTGTCTTTTCTTCCCCGGTTATTACGGATTACTGCATTGGCAGCATTCAGAATATTTCCAGTGGAACGATAGTTCTGTTCCAGTTTAATCACCTTTGCATCCTCGAATTCCTGCTCGAAATTGAGAATATTTTTAATGTTCGCTCCCCGGAATTTATAGATCGACTGGTCATCATCACCAACCACACACAGGTTCCGGTATCTGGAAGCCAGCAGCTGAATCAGACGAAACTGTACCGTATTGGTATCCTGATACTCATCCACCATTATATACCGAAAACGTTCCTGATAGTATTCCAAAACATCCTTCTGTGTCTGGAACAACTGAACCGTCTTCACCAGAAGATCGTCAAAGTCCAGGGCATTATTGGCCTTCAGCTGCTTTTCGTACTCTTCATACACTTCTGCAATCTTTCTCCTGCTGTAATCACCTTCCGCCTGCAGACGAAACTCCTCCGGTGTGATCAGCTCTTCTTTGGCATGAGAAATGGCAGCCATCAAAGCACGTTCTTTATATATCTTTGTATCCACCTGCAGAAGCTTACACACATCTTTCATCAACGTCTTCTGATCGTCTGTATCGTAGATCGTAAAATTCGTATCGTATCCCAAAAGTCCAATATGTCTTCTCAGAATCCTCACACACATGGAATGAAATGTGCTGACCCAGATACTCTCAGAACCATATCCTACCAGGCGGTCCACTCGTTCCCGCATCTCTCCGGCAGCCTTATTGGTAAATGTTATTGCAAGAATGTTCCACGGATTGACGCCCTTTTCTTCAATCAGATACGCGATACGGTGTGTAAGTACACGGGTTTTTCCTGATCCCGCTCCCGCAAGTATCAGAAGCGGTCCTTCTGTATGAAGCACCGCCTCTTTCTGCTGTTCATTTAATGTGTCATATATGCTCAATCTTTCTGTTTCCTTTCTATATCATCTATACCTTTTCTATTCCTGTCCCCTGTTCTTTTCTGTCATATACCTGTGTTCCTTTGCTATCTCTTCCTGCAGCTCCAGAGAAGTCCAGCTTCTGTTATTCGGTGTGACCATGGCCTTCAGATCCACCTTCACTCCCTCTTTTCGCATCAGGAACAGTGCTTTATCCAGCATTTCCTCCGTTGCCGCATGCATGACGAGCATCTCCGTATCAAATCCTGCGCCTTCATAATCGGCAGACGCTTCTTTTTCTTCATCCATTCCAACCAATATTCCAATCGGCTTCAGGTACTCCTTTTTTTCCACATGACGGACTCTATATCCCAGATATCCAAAGATCATAGTGATCTTTTTCCCCTTTTTTGTGCCCTTCAGGTTATAACATAATACTGTTGATTTCATCTCAGATATCCCCTTTTTCGAATGTCTGTTTCCATTATAGTTACTTTTCACCTGTCGCGCAATATACATTTTTAGTCCCACTCTTTTTATGCACTGATCGCATTTCCGGTATACAATTGGTAATATCTTCCCTTCTCTTCGATCAGCTGATCATGTGTTCCCCGTTCAATGATTCTTCCCTGCTCCAGAACCATGATACAGTCAGAATTCCGTACGGTTGACAGACGGTGTGCAATCACAAATGTCGTTCTTCCGTGCATCAGCTTATCCATACCGTCCTGTACAATACGCTCGGTTCTGGTATCAATGGAGCTTGTCGCCTCATCCAGAATCAATACCGGAGGATCTGCAATTGCCGCACGTGCAATTGCAAGAAGCTGCCTCTGTCCCTGGCTTAAGTTCGCTCCATCACCGGTCAGCATCGTATCATAACCATTGGGAAGTCTTCGGATGAATCCGTCCGCATTGGCAAGTTTCGCTGCTGCCTCCACCTCTTCATCGGTTGCGTCCAGCTTGCCGAACCGGATATTCTCCTTCACAGTTCCGGTGAACAGATGTGTATCCTGCAGAACAATTCCGAGAGAACGCCTGAGATCCCCTTTTCTGATCTTATTGATATTGATTCCATCATAACGAATCTTGCCCTCCTGAATATCATAAAACCGATTGATCAGGTTGGTGATTGTCGTTTTTCCGGCTCCGGTAGAACCGACAAAAGCAATCTTCTGTCCCGGCTCTGCATACAATTTTACATCATGAAGTACGATCTTATCCGGATCGTATCCAAAGTCCACCCCGTTAAAGACTACATCCCCCTTCACTTCAACATAATCTACACTTTCATCTGCCTGATGTCTGTGTTTCCACGCCCACCTTCCGGTTCTTTCCGGACACTCTGTCAGTTGTCCGTCCACTTCTTTTGCATTGACCAGAGTCACATACCCCTGATCTTCTTCCACCTTTTCGTCCATCAGCCGGAAGATTCGGTTTGCACCTGCCATAGCCATGACGATGGAATTCAGCTGAGTACTGACCTGATTGATCGGCATGCTGAAACTCTTATTAAATGTCAGAAAACTGGCAAGTCCTCCAAGCGTGAATCCACCGATATGATTCAGCGCAAGCGCTCCTCCGACAATGGCACATACAACATAACTGATATTCCCTATCTGTGCATTGATCGGTCCCAGAATGTTGGCATATGTATTCGCTTTATCCGCACTGATATACAGCTGATCATTCAGCTCCTTAAAGGCTTTTTTATTCTCTTCCTCATGACAGAATACTTTCACAACCTTCTGTCCATTCATCATTTCTTCAATATACCCATTCACGGCTCCCAGATTCTTCTGCTGCTGCAGGAAATATTTCCCGCTTAATCCTGCCGCTTTTTTCGAACAATATACCATAATTCCGACCATGAACAGTGTCACTATAGTCAACGGAATATTCAAAATCACCATACTGACAAATACACTCACGATCGTGATTGCACTGCTGATCAGCTGCGGGATACTCTGGCTGATCATCTGTCGGATTGTATCGATATCATTTGTATAGACAGACATGATATCTCCGTGCGCATGTGTATCAAAATACCGGATCGGAAGCTTTTCCATATGTTCAAATAATTCATTTCGAAGATTCCGAAGCGTTCCCTGTGTTACATTTACCATAATCCGGTTATATAAATAAGTTGCCAGCACACCAACTGCATAAAATGCTGCTACTTTCGCAATTGCATGGGCAAGCGGCGAGAAATCCCGTTGGTCTGTAAGAAGAAACGGAGTTATATATTCATCGATCAGATTTTTAGTAAACATGGTTCCCTGTACATTAGCTATAACACTGAGGATAATCAGAAATACAACCGCTATACAGCGAAATTTATAATACTGAAGTACATATTTAAGCAAACGCACGAACAGCTTTCCAGGATTTTTCACCTGTGATTTTACACCTCTGGGTGTACGATTCATCGCTCCTGCCACGATTACTCACCCTCCTTCTCATCAAAATCTCCACCACCCCTGGTCTGTGATTCATAGACCTCTCGGTAGATCTCATTACTTTTCAGCAATTCCTCATGCGTTCCAAATCCATTGATTCTGCCTTCTTCCATTACAATAATGCGATCCGCGTATTGAACACTGGAGATTCTCTGTGCAATAATCAGCTTGGTCGTATCCGGTATCTCTTCCCGGAACGCCTTTCTGATCTTTGTATCCGTCGCTGTATCGACTGCACTGGTACTGTCATCCAGAATCAGTATCTTCGGCTTTTTCAGAAGAGCTCTTGCGATACACAGTCTCTGCTTCTGCCCTCCTGACACGTTGTTTCCTCCCTGCTCGATATGTGTATGATATCCATCCGGAAACCTCTGAATGAATTCATCTGCACAGGCCAGCCTGCAGGCTCTCATACACTCTTCATCCGTCGCATCCTGATCTCCCCAGCGAAGGTTATCCAGGATACTTCCCGAAAACAATACATTGTTCTGCAGGACCACTGACACCTGATTGCGAAGTGTTTCCAAGTCATATTCTCTGACATCTTTTCCTCCCACCAGGATCGATCCTTTTGTCACATCATATAGCCGGCTGATCAGATTCACAAGACTCGTCTTGGCACTTCCGGTTCCACCGATAATTCCAATCGTCTCACCGGATACGATCGTCAAATTGATGTTCTTCAGTACCGGCTCTTCACTGTCCTTTTGATAAGCAAAATCGACATTTCGAAACTCAATACTCCCATCTTCGACCTCCGTAATCGGATCTTCCGGATTATTAAGATCACAGGTCTCATTCAGTACCTCTGAGATTCGACGTATACTTGCAATACTCATCGTAATCATAACAAAAACCATGGACATCATCATCAAGCTCATCAAAATATTCATACAATATGTAAGCAGACTCATGAGTTCTCCGGTCGAAAGTGTGGAAGCTGTGATCATCTTTGCTCCAATCCAGCTGATCAGCAGGATACAGCTGTATACAGTAAACTGCATCAGCGGCGCATTGTATACCAGATTCATCTCTGCCTTCACAAAGATACGATAGATATTCTCACTGGCCTTCTGAAACTTCGTTGTTTCCTGTTCTTCCCTGACATAGGCCTTTACCACACGAATCGCAGATACATTTTCCTGTACAGAAGCATTCAGATCATCATATTTGGGAAATGCCTGCTGAAAATATCGGGATGCGTTTCTCATAATCGCAAACAATATCGTTCCCAGTACAAGAACCGCAATCAGATAGACTGTCGCAAGCCTTGCATTAATCGTATAAGCCATGATCATAGCGCATATCATGCTTGCAGGTGCCCTGGTAAACATACGCAAAACCATCTGGTATGCATTCTGAACATTCGTGACATCCGTTGTCAGACGCGTAACCAAACCGGCTGTACTAAACTTGTCAATATTGGAAAATGAAAAAGTCTGGATGTGATTAAACATCGCCTCTCTTAAATTTTTTGCCAGACCGGTCGATGCTTTCGCGCCAAACTTTCCTCCCATCATTCCGGCAAACAATCCAACTGCGGCAGCGATGATCATAATTCCTCCAACTCTGTAAATATGATCAAGATCCCCCGCATTTACTCCGTCATCAATGATAGATGCCATCAGATACGGAATAATCATCTCCATGATAACTTCCAGGATCATAAACATCGGGGTTACTACAGATGCTCTTTTATATTCCTTTACTTCATTTAAAATCGTTCTAATCATCAGGTTCCTCCTTCCTTTCGTCTTTCCCTGTATATTTTTCAACATTATCTGTGATTTTCCGGATCACCTCATAAAACACCTGAAGCTCCTCCTCAGATATTCCATCAGCCAGTTCCTCCTCAATATGATCGATCAGTTTTCCGGCGGTTTCCTGGCTTTCGATGCCTTTTTCAGTCAGAAGCACCTTTTTCAGTCTTGCATCCGATGCGACTGACTCACGCCTTACATATCCCTTTTTCTCCATCAGCTGAAGCAAATTGGTCACCGTAGATCTTCTCACAGAAAACAGCTTCTCTATATCCTTCTGATATACATCTTTCTCTCTATTTTGATACAGATATCGTATGATCCATCCATGCATCATTGTAACTTCATCCAGTCCTGCCTCTTTTACATGTATCGCCAGATATCTGGAAAGCTTTCGGTCTAATCTGTGAATCTCCGGCCCGATTCTCTTGTCTTCCAGTTTCATATCTCATCCTCTTTTCTCTGCTTTTCATCTATTACTCATTCCAAATTGTTAGCAATCGAATTGTTAGCTTTCAAACATATTCTATCATGCTGTTATGATCTGTCAAGTAACATATGATAAAAACGATCTCTCAATTACAGATCCGCGAAAAAAATCACTTGTCATATAGTTTTTAAATCTATATAATAATATCATTGAGGTGATTCTATGACAATTGATACAAAAGACTTACTGAACAGCATACTATCCAGCATCTCCCGAATTGAATATGTGAAACTGAATGATATTCCCAATATAGAACTTTATATGGATCAGGTGACTACTTTTATGGAAAAAGAGCTTAGCTCTACCAAACGCTATGAAGAAGATAAGATTCTGACCAAGACCATGATCAACAATTATGCAAAAAATAATCTTCTTCCGCCTCCGGTAAAGAAAAAGTATTCGAAAGAACATGTTCTGATCATGAT
>NZ_JAFBIZ010000295.1 GCF_021531995.1 Faecalicatena contorta | reverse complement strand
GAATGTAAAAATATATGATCATAATCATGTTTATTCTGATAAATCAGAAAAACTAATATATGAGCAAGATTATAAGATTGCTGAAGTTATTATAGGTAAAAATTGCTGGATTGCAAGCAATGTAACAATTTTGGCAGGTGTCAGCATTGGTGATAATTGTGTGGTAGGGGCAAACTGCCTTGTTTATAAAGATATAGAAGCAAATAGTATTGTAAAGCATAAAGAGGAATTGATTATTAATTAATAGTATGAGACCTAAAATATCTGTTATTATACCGGTTTACAAGGTTGAAAAATATATACAGCACTGTGTTGACAGTATATTAAATCAAACATTGCAAGATATTGAAGTAATATTAATAGAGGATGGTTCACCGGATCTGTGTAGTGAAATATGTGATGCATATAGACAACAAGACCATAGAGTAACGGTTGTTCATAAAAAAAATTCCGGAGTATCAGCAGCCAGAAATATCGGATTAAATATTGCATCAGGAGAATATATAGGATTTGTGGATGCTGATGATATTGTTTCAAATTGTATGTTCGAGATGCTTTACACTCAGGCGATTCGATTAAATGCTGATATTTGTATGTGTAGCTATAAAA
>NZ_JAFBIZ010000294.1 GCF_021531995.1 Faecalicatena contorta | reverse complement strand
GTCATTTAAGGTTCTCTCTGAGTAATCACTTTTTTCAATATCTTTTAAAAGAATCTCCTCATCTACATCATATAGCTTTTCCCATATATCTCTTTTAAAGAGCATTCCTTTTGGAAGTCTACTCTGTTCACCTGTTTCTCTTTCAGTAAATACAGCATACCCTTCTTTTCCAATCCAGTTGACAATCTGAATTTTGCCATTTTCATCTTTTACAATAAGAAGCGGTATCACTTTTTCATCCCACCACCAATTATACCACTCACTCTTATCGTCTTCTTTCAGTTTGATTTTACGATGGTATACATTAATTAATTTTACAACAGATTTCCAATCCTTTTCATCAAATTCATCCGTTCTCTTATCACACGAAAATTGTATCTCTTTTAAAGCGTTATAAAAATCTGTTATCATTTCCATATTTTTTTGTAAACTTGAAGGAAGATTCACATCTTTGTATTCTGTCACCTGTTTATTGTCCACCCAAAAA
The DNA here is from genome assembly GCF_021531995.1 of Faecalicatena contorta. GTDB lineage: Bacteria > Bacillota > Clostridia > Lachnospirales > Lachnospiraceae > Dorea_A > Dorea_A contorta_A. Next base: position 131 of record NZ_JAFBIZ010000294.1, on the reverse strand, counting down.
GTATTACCTCTGGATATAGCATTCAAAAAATGAACATCTTTCATTAAAGATTCTATATTTCCATGCATCTCAAGTCTTAATTTCCCTCCTAATAAGTCGATTGTCAAATTTTCACTTACACGGATTATAGG
>NZ_JAFBIZ010000293.1 GCF_021531995.1 Faecalicatena contorta | reverse complement strand
TTCTCTATGACCGCTACAATACGGAAACTATGACCACAGAGGAACTGAAGGTTCTCATTTGGAGATATTTCATCAGTTACTGGAATAACAGGAGGATCTGCTCTGCTAACGGTGGGCTTCCTCCGATGATCAAGCGCCAGAGATACTACCAATCTCTGGGACTGGCTGCATAGGCAGTGATATCTTTGAGATAAATGTGTCAACCAATATTGACAATATCAATACAAACCTCTTGCACAACCATCTACGATGTACATATCTATAAGCACATTTTTTTTGCTTCCCCAAAAGTTCTCTAGGTGTCTTTTGCTAGATACGCATTTTGTATATCCATTGCAAAATGCATCTAGTTAGGGGAAAAATCCCCTAAAACCCCTGATTTTTTTGTAGGTGTGTCACTTTTTGACACACCTTTTGGAAAAGTGCTCCACTTTTTGGCACATCTTTTGAAAAGATAATTTTTCGTAGCTTGGATGGTGTGTCACTTTTTGACACCCTTTTTGATTATTCCGGGCGATTAGCCCATGCGCTGAAGCGCGTTCAGCGCATGGGTATCGCCGTTTAGCAAAGGCTGGTCGCAGTTCAGCCCAGGTCATCAAGCATGTGATAAATGCTGCCGCATATTAAC
>NZ_JAFBIZ010000292.1 GCF_021531995.1 Faecalicatena contorta | reverse complement strand
TTAGAATCTTCAGAATTAGAATCTTCAGAATTAGAATCTTCAGAATTAGAATCTTCAGATACTGTTACAGAAAATAACTCAAATGATGATCAATTAACCGAAGGTGTTTGTGGAGAAAATCTTGTATGGACATTGAATCAGGAGGGTGTACTTTCGATAGACGGTTCAGGAAAAATGACTGATATCAATGTTAAAAATGGTGAATCCAGTATTTGGACTTCTTATACCGATGAGATAAATGCAATAGTAATTGGAGCAAATGTAGAAAGTATTGGAGCTCATGCATTTGAAGGATTAAGAAAAGTTACTACAGTAACATTTGCTGAAGGTAGTAAATTAACATCTATTGGTTCTTATGCATTTGCAGATTGTAGTCTACTTGAAGAGTTCATAATTCCAGAAGGTGCTAAGTGTATCGGTGCTGCAGCGTTTAAAAATTGTAATTCTTTAAAAGTTATTAGTGTTCCAGATTCTGTAGAAAACTTCGATTTATTATCTGAAGTGGATATTGAAGATGAGAATGTAACAGAAAGCATGATAGAGTCTTCTTTTGAAGGATGTATATCTGAGGAATTTCACATTTTGACAAATGCAGGAAGCTTGGCTGAAGCATATGCGAATACAAAAGGAATAAAATGTAAATACAAC
>NZ_JAFBIZ010000291.1 GCF_021531995.1 Faecalicatena contorta | reverse complement strand
GTTTCACCTATGCGGAATTTTCTTCTGCGGGGTCCTGCAGGAACCGGAAAAACAGAAGGTGCCAAGGCGATTGCTGCTGGCTTACATCTGCCCTACCGTTGCATTACCTGCTCTGCCAATACGGAGAGCTTCGATTTGCTCGGTCAGATCCTTCCGGACGTGGATGGAAAATTATCCAGTCTTCAGAATGAATATCCGTCTTTCCAGGATATCATGCTAGACCCGGCAACCGCTTATCAGAAGCTGACCGGCATTTATGATGAACAAGTAACTGAGGATGTGGTATACAAACAGCTCATCGACACAATCATTGATGAGATGCATGAGAATTATAAGAACCAATCTTCCCATCAGAAGTTCAAATATGTGGACACCCCTCTTGTGGAAGCAATACGTCACGGCTATTTGGTCGAAATTCAGGAGCCGACAGTCATTGCAAACCCCGGTGTTTTGGTAGGACTTAATTCCCTTCTTGACAGGTGCAACAGTGTTTTTTTGCCAAACGGAGAAGTGATCAAACGTCATCCGGATACGACCATCGTTGTTACAACCAACAATGATTATGCTGGCTGTAGACAGATGAACCAGTCTGTCATTTCCAGAATGAATCTTGTGATCGATCTGGAGGAGCCGGATGAAGAAACACTGG
>NZ_JAFBIZ010000290.1 GCF_021531995.1 Faecalicatena contorta | reverse complement strand
GTTTCACCTATGCGGAATTTTCTTCTGCGGGGTCCTGCAGGAACCGGAAAAACAGAAGGTGCCAAGGCGATTGCTGCTGGCTTACATCTGCCCTACCGTTGCATTACCTGCTCTGCCAATACGGAGATATTTGATCTGCTCGGTCAGATTCTTCCGGACGTGGATGGAAAATTATCCAGCCTTCAGAGTGAATATCCATCTTTCCAGGATATCATGTTAGACCCAGCAACTGCTTATCAGAAGCTGACCGGTATTTATGACGAAGAGGTGACGGAGGATGTGGTATACAAACAGCTCATCGACACAATCTTCGATGAAATGCATGAACATTATAAGAACCAGTCTTCCCACCAGAAGTTTAAATACGTAGATACCCCTCTTGTTGAGGCAATCCGACACGGTTATCTGGTGGAACTTCAGGAGCCGACGGTCATCGCAAACCCCGGTGTTTTAGTAGGACTCAATTCCCTTCTTGACAGATGTAACAGTGTATTTCTGCCAAACGGGGAAGTAATCAAGCGGCATCCGGATACGACCATCGTTGTTACAACCAACAATGATTATGCAGGCTGTAAACAAATGAACCAATCTGTCATTTCCAGAATGAATCTGGTGATCGATCTGGAGGAGCCGGATGAAGAAACACTGG
>NZ_JAFBIZ010000289.1 GCF_021531995.1 Faecalicatena contorta | reverse complement strand
GTTTTGGAGAAACAGATAATGGATTGGATAGAATCAATTAAAACAATAAAGAAAGCACAAGAAAACAATCAGCTAATTGTTTTTGTGGGAGCAGGAGTTTCTAAAAACTCAAATGTTCCCACTTGGTGGGAATTGATAAAAATAATTGCAGACAAAATTGGTTATGATAGATGTGATTTTTGCAAAAAAAGAAAAGAAATTTGTCCAGAAACGGATTGTGAAGAACGTTATGCATTTACGCAGGATGAGTTCCTTCGGATTCCGGAATATTATTATCAGAAAGACACATCAGATAATAATACCGAGTATTATAATTTGATTCAAAATACGCTGAGCTCTGGCAAGATGTCAAACTCAATAGATGATGAAATTTTTAATCTTTTACCTCATCATATTATAACAACAAATTATGATTCACTTTTAGAAGATTCTGCGAATTTGAATGCACAGCTTTATACTGTTGTATCTCAGGATAGCGATTTGCTGTCAAAATCAAATGAGCGTTATATTATAAAAATGCATGGAGATTTAAAGGTACCAAACTCAATAGTTTTGAAAGAAAGTGATTACCTTGACTATGAGCAGAAACACACATTGATCAGTACTTTTATACGTTCGCTTCTTGTTAATCATACATTTGTGTTTTTAGGG
>NZ_JAFBIZ010000288.1 GCF_021531995.1 Faecalicatena contorta | reverse complement strand
ATATTATAGAATACGGTAATCTTTCTTCCGAGTATTTATGGAAATATCCATATAATTATGTATGTATGACAGAAGAAAAATATACAGACGAAATTCATAAGGTTATAAAAGAACCAGATGAAAAAATAGATGAATATGCGTATATTCCGCTCATAAGCAATGATGGAGGGGAATATGTAGGTATTTCAGAGGATTCCTATAACAAACTTACAAAGAATAAGAAAGAGCATATCAAACAGGGAGAGGTAAAGGCAGTTCTGGAAAAATCAAAACAAGACGATGAAAACATGTTTCAGGATAAACATGTTTATTTAAAAACAGCAACAGGAATGTGTAAATTTGCGATAAAAAAAGAAGTGAAAGAAGTTTTATTTGTTGCTCAACAGTCGGATATTATACGAATTCTGGTTATGAATAATAGTGATTTTGATATGCTTAGATCTGTGCAGAAAAAGAATACGGTTATTATGACGCAGCAAACAGAAAAAGAGACGGCGATTGATGAGGGCAAATTAAAAGCATGTGAAAAGAAATATGAGATAATTGGTTTTTATAAAGGCTCATTGATGAAAGAAGACAGACAGGATGACTTGACAACTCTTATCTTTTACGTTTGTATTGGTGCATTTTTGATTATTAGTGGAATAATGA
>NZ_JAFBIZ010000028.1 GCF_021531995.1 Faecalicatena contorta | reverse complement strand
ATCTCCCTATTTCGACTTTAAGATATTACGACAAGGAAGGATTCTTCCCCAATCTTATGAGAAAAGGCAATATCCGTTACTTCAGCGACGATGAACTAGAGGCTATCCGCGTGATTGAGTGCCTCAAACGCTCCGGTCTTGAGATCAAAGATATCAAGCAGTTCTTCCTGTTTCTTCTCATCCTGGCTCAGGATATATTCATCAATCGTTTTTGGCTTTTCACCGCAGTAATGACTTTGCCCTTTTCCAAAAAGCTCTTTGATATCGTAAGGAACCTCTACATAGGCAGCATCCATATTCTCATTTTGAAGAATTCTTGCACAAAATTTTAATTCCATATTTTTTTCCTTTCATTCTGTGAATATTATCCTCCGCAAATCCCGATTTTCTTATCGTTCTGATCACTGCAATCCAGCCACGAAGGAGACCGCTGCTTTCAGATCTTTTTCATCCGGATGATCTTTTGCAATACCACCTACCAGTTTCTTTGTATTTCCATGATGTACAGACGCATAAACAATTACTGTTAAATGAGATAGATCTTACTTATTCATCAGGTTGTTGCCCGTCATGAGCTAACCACTGACATTCCGTTATGTTCATATTGCTGAAAACAGCCTTGAATGATGATTCTTCCGGAGAGCATGCATATATACCAAATCTGATTCTCCCATCGCCTTTGTGCATATGGCAAATGCGCATCTGACTAAATTGCTCACCATCCTCAGAACATTCAATACAGTAGTCATCGTCTCTACGACTAAAACGATACCACATAGATTTTACAGATGCATCAATCACAGTTGTTGCCCAATCAGAATATCCATAGTTTGTAACCACACTACCTAAATGCTGATACTCCTGATTTTCATATTCAATAGAAGCTTTTAACCAGTTTTCACTATCCAGGTACATTACAACTCCACACTGATCAAACCGGCAATGACTGTCCTCAAATTCTGTTTTCACAACAAAACTGAAATATTTTTCTTCGGTTTCCATTTGTAATACCGGGGCATTATCATTCTGAAAATGATAGTATGTTCTCTGCCACAAGTCCGTATGAGGCTTTGTGATAATCTCAACAGAATCCTTATTTATTCTGTAAGAATCCGGTTCTCTTGTCCATTTAAATTTCGTGAAATCCATTCTTTTATCCTCGTCAAATAGCTTTGAAATTACAATGTAATAACTTTTGGGTCCTCTGTAAATGAATAAATCGTTGCAGTTCCATTCTCAAAGTACAATACGGTCATCAAATTATCATCCACAGAATACATACTGCTAAGCGCAGCAGTATTTTCCTCCATCATTGCAACTCTTGCCTCACGACGCAAGTCCTCTTTTACAGTTCCTTCTATACGTATCCATGTCCCCTTGTTCATACCGCAAATTTCTACTTTTCCATTCTTCAACATTTGCTGATATACCTTTTTCTGATTGATTTCATTTTATTGACTTGAATATCCATATCAAGTATAATCACATTATATGAGCGTAGGATTAAAAACACAAGTACGATATTTTATGATACCACGATCAGAAAGGATACTATTATGGCAAAGAAAGAATTGTTTGGATCATGTCCATATGTAACTTCTCAAAAAGTTCTGACTGGAAAATGGTCAATGTATATCTTATATATTCTATCCCAAGAAGCACCTATCCGGTTTAATGAACTGCAACGGAGGATGCCTGTTGAAATGACACATACTACTCTGTCAAGGCAATTAAAAACTTTAGAGGAGGAGGGGCTTATTCAACGCATTGAATATTCTCAGATTCCTCCAAAAGTAGAGTATTCATTGACCAACATCGGAAAAAAATTTAAGAAAGTTCTCGATGCTCTTGGTGAGTGGGGCGAAGAATATATTGATTACCTAAATCAGAAAAACTGTTAGACAAATTCAAATCTTCTCCTTCTTAATTTCCGCTCTCTCTGTTGCAACTGTATTTTCTGTTTTTTTTACTCCTGTAACAACCAATCGACTATATCGTGAATCTTAATTCCTTCATAGCTATATTTCGGATGCCTGGTTCTGGCAATAATCATTTTCGGGTAAGCATCTCGGATCCGAAGCAGAGGTGAACATTCTCTCTCAAATGTCTCCTGCCCAGAAATGTTGTCGCTTACCTGAATATAAATCTTCTCGCTGCCCCTCTGAGCAACAAAGTCAATTTCTTTTTGATAGAGCTTGCCGACATAGACATCGTATCCACGGCGAAGAAGTTCGATACAAACGATATTCTCATAAACTCTGCCATAGTCCATATTTCTGCTTCCCAATATCGCATATCTAATGCCGCTGTCACACAAATAAAACTTTTCAGAGCTTTCAAGGTACTTCTTGCCACGAATGTCGTATCTCTTAATATCATAAAACACGAAGGCATTACACAAATATTTGATGTACTTGCCTACAGTTACATGATTGGTCGGAGTCTCATTCGCCGTCAGTAACTGACTAACTTTATTAGGGGAAGTCAGATTACTGATATTATCCATTAGGAACTCACTCAAACGCTGTAAAACTAAAGTGTCTGGAAGAGCGTATTTCTGTACCAAGTCCCTTGTGACAATGGTTTCATAGACCTCTTTGATATAGTTGATTCTGTCTTTTTCAGTTCTGTAAGCATAAGAACCTGCTAACCCTCCCATGATAGAGTAATCATCAAAGAGCTTATCTTTATCACTGACATCATCATAATATTGGCAATACTCCTGGAAGCTGAAAGGAAACACATGAATTTCAATATAGCGTCCAGTAAACAGAGTTGCCAAATCCGCACTCAACAGGAAAGCATTGGAGCCGGTTACGTAGATGTCGTATTTTCCCTTAGAGTACAGACTATTGATTGCCAACTCAAACTTGGGACACATCTGAACTTCATCCACAAACAGATAGTTTGTTTTACCTGCCTGATAATGTTCTTCTACATAAGCGTGTAACGCATGATATTCCTTGATTTCTTCATAAGCCAAATCCATGAAGTCAATGAAGATAATGTTGATGTTTTCAAAATGACTTCTCAGGTACTCGATATATGCCTGCATCAATTTAGATTTACCAGAACGACGAATGCCCGTGATAATCTTGATGTCAGGAGTTCCGTTCAGTTCAATGATTCTGTCGAGATATTTTGCTCTCGTAATTGTTTTCATATAGCCACCCACTTTCAAAAGTTGAATTTTTTTCATTTTTTGAAACTGCTTCGATGTACTTATTATACTGTCTGCTAATAGTATATTCAAGAAGCCGCTTTCAAAAACACATTTTTTTTATTTTTTGAAAGCGGCAGCTATGTAAAGGCAATCCGAAGATTGTCTCAGGCATTATGCCTTTCCTTGATTATACAGGTTCGTTGTCATCATCGTCAGCGATGAAGTTCAATTTGAAAAACCAAAGAAAGTATTGCCCTGCAGGATTTTCTCCTCAGGGCAATACTTTCTTGTAATCCAATTATAATTCGATCTGTCTGCCATCCTGATAAACGGCTTTGACATTCTTCAATGCACTGATGTCCCGAAGTGGATTGCCATCCAGAGCAACCAGATCTGCGGCAAGACCTTTTTCAATAGAACCCGTCTTCTCCTGAATACCGCAAATCTTTGCAGCGTTGACAGTGATTCCCGCTAGAACATCTTTATTGGAAGCACCCAGTTCAGAAATATATTTTGCTTCCTGCGCAAGCCCCTGATGGATACCGTCTGTACCGATACCAAACTTCAGGCCGCCTTCAATGGCTCCTCTAAGACATTCACAAATGATTTCTTTTTCCTTCAGACTTCCTTCTCGATCCTTCGGAGAGAATTTGAAAAGAAGAGTGTCATTCAATGCATAGCTCGGAGTGTAAACCACCCATCTATCTGCATTTCTGACTCTTTCTACCTGTTCTTTTGTGATATAGTAAACATGTTCCAGACAATCAATTCCTGCATCCAGACAATCATCCAGTCCCTGCCCGCCAGAACAGTGGCATGCTGTGGTAATTCCTACACTTCTTGCCTCCTGTACTACGGCTCTTAGCTCTTCAGGACTCATGAAATGGTAAATAAACGGTGTAGCATTGATGACCTTTGTCATAAATACTTTCAGAAAATCTACTCCATGAGCAATATTTTCACGGGCTTGTCTTCTGAATTCCTCCGGTCCATTAAACGGCATACCGACATAACCATGTCCGTGGGAAGCTCTCATACCAATTCCGCTGACCACCAGCTTCGGACCAGTAATCCGCCCTTCCTGCTGTGCTTTCTTACAAGTCACATCCACATAGAACCTATCTCCCAGGCAGCGGGCAGTGGTAACACCGGATACCAGATCATCCTTCATCGTCTTAATTGCACGAATCGTCTGCTCACATTCACAGTCATTCATTTTTACCAGATGATTCTCCAGTCTGGTATCCAGTGCCAGATCAGCTGCTGGTATACACGATTATTCTTTTTATGACCTGGTGTTCTTATTCCATGGTAATCCTTTTTCCGGAAATAATATCCTCCCGGGGTGTTCTCATGGTCTTTACACAGAATGTCTACTGGACATGATCCATCTATTAACGTTTCACATCCTAATGGATGAACTTTCCCCTTATGCTCACATTACCTCACATTTCATTATTTGGGAGGCGGCATGCCAGATGGACATGCAAGCATGTCCGCTTGGCTCGTTGCTCGCGGATATAAATGTCCCTCTATATATCCAAAGTTTCAGAGGGGCTTATACAACATGTTTCAGTAAAAAAAAGTCGAGATGAGAAAAATTGGCAAAAGAAACCTCCGTATGAATCGAATCATACGAAGGTGATATGTTCTCATTATGTTGTATTTATTCCATACTATTCTCATTTTAAGAAACAGATAAACCGAAAGTTGCAGAAATCTCTTTCAAGCTATTTTTTCTCTGAAAACTCATATGCCTGTGCCACCCATGCAAACAGTTCTTCGTCCAAATCAGACATTTTACTAATTACAATATGCGTTGTCCATCGTCCGGGATAAGGTTCTGTTTTTACTGCGACACGCTCAGATTCCAGAGGATAGGGGAGACCAAGTGTCAAGACAAAATAGTCATCTGGAAGTTCCGCCTTCTTTTTTACTCGCAGAAATGAAACGCAGGCAAAAACATGACGATTAGAAAATGTAATCTGCGTTTTCTGTACCTTTACTTTACTATCTGGAAACTGTACTTGCATTTCACCAGCAAATGCTTCATACAACGGTAATATTGTCTGGTGTTGATCAAAAAATAACAGGATATCTGTACTGGTTTCCACCAGCAAGGCCAGCTGATCCTGTGTTAGTCCCTCCTCGGTACGTAGCTTTTTTAAATTCGTCTGGAACTCCGTCACACCACATCACCATCCCGCTATTTTTTAGAGACTCCCCCGTCTGCTCCTAAAATGTAGCATAAAGCAATGTGCAAAGATCCCGACAGCTACAACATGTTTTCCGGTTTTGGCATGCGTCCAGTCCATCCCAGACTCCTTGCCCACGTTTTATAGCTTTTCTTCTCTTCCGGATCATCACCGTTAATCGTCTCAAGGAATTCGCAAAAACCTCCAACACCACCAACATCATCCACAAGACTCATTCCATCCCAGGCAATGCAGATTGGTTTTTCCTTACGCTGAATATCTCTCAACTTGTCCAGAAACTCTCCGTCTATTTGCTGACCAAAGGCATCTACAAACAAAGCTTTCTCAGGAACGAATCCATTTTTATCACGAAGCATATTGCCTTCTTCATCCCTGGCATAAACGGTTTTGTCATACCAGGCATTGGTGCAGGTAATCTTAATTTCCCATCCATCGCCATAGTCATATCGATAACACAATGCAGACAGCGCTGGAATAGGTTCAGGATTATGATCAATGCACAGCATTTCCAGTTCACGGTCCAGTCCCTCTATCTCTCGAAAATATGGAACCATGTCGATAGTTGGATTCCCTTTTTCATCAAAATGAGTTCCTGCCTCTTCAACGATCTGGTCCATACGGGCTGTCAGCTGTCTGTATTTTTTGATAATGTCCTTACGTTTTTTCTCAACTTGTTTCAGGGCGGCCTCTTTCTCCTGTTTCCATGAATCCCAATCTGCCTGTTCAGCCGGTGTTTTCAGTACAGTCCAAAGCATCGGGCGTTCCAGCATTTCCTCACACTGACCTTCCATGTAGACATTCCACGTTCTCTGATCTGTTGTTTTCTTCTGAATAGCAGGCCAGTCTTTTCGGAATCTGTCTACTTCAATCTGTGCAGGAATGTAATGCTCTCCCACGCCTTCATAGGAGTATGGTCCACAATACTTGGATTTCAGCCAGGTCTTAAAGCTTTCACCTTCCTCATAATCATCGTCCCAATATATATCTTCATAATTCTCACTTGGAAAACGAAAATACATACCAACCTGACGGGTCCACTCTTTTACCAATCCCCCATCTGTCATTTTTTTGAATTCATCCTCATATGGAACATAGCTATGAAGGTGGCTGTTTTGCCATCCAAAAGCTTTCATGATTGCATAATGAAGACCATGCAGTGTCATATTGCCCGGAACAATAAAATCTCTGGTAATTCCATCCTTCATTCTTCCGTATCTTCTAAGAACTTTCTTATGCTCCTCTGCGAAATATCCCAGGTCCAGTTCCAGATGAAGTTGCATTGCCATAGGAATCCGCTTCATCTCTGCTTCGATCATGTCCCAGAATTCTTTTTTCTCTTTCAGCAGCCGTTCTTTTTCGGATCTTAATTCTTCAAGAAGACGACGCTGCTCCTGAATATCATCCTCTTTCTTTTTTGAACGTGCTTCTGTATTGGTAACCTGATTTTTAGCTGCCTGCTGCATCCGTCCTCTATATTCCTCACTTCGAATTGCTTCGTTGCTTCTGTCTTCCCCGCCATACTGCCCACGAGAATAGGGCATATAAGACTGAACAGTCTTCTCCGATATAACAAGCTCCTCTGCTATTTCAGCTACACTTTTACCCTTTGCAAGCAAATCTGCTACCTGTTCACTGGTTTTACTGTGCCACAATCCCTCCGTAATCAGTACTCTTCGTACTTTGATTGGATATGTACCAAGCTCCTCTGCTGTCTTCTTTACCGAACCCGTCTCTTTATAAATATTAATAATCTGCTGATATAACTCATCCATATATCAGGACCTCCTTCATGTATCTTAGGTGGCCTACCTTTTATTTATGATATCAGTATACGTCAGAACGGCCAACGTGTCAACCTTACCTTTTAGTCATCAAAGAAATGCATTTCCAGGTTATATGAAGACCCGAAAATGCATATTTTACCACATTCACATTACCAGCGCTGCACCATGAATTTCACTCTCTCCTGCACGTCTTCACTAAAATCAGACAGATCCTCAAGACCAATCACCTCATCCTGAACCAACCGAACGAGATCGATCAGCATATCTGATTTGCTGACAGATAAAATAACGCCAGGAGCTTTGCGATCTTTTTTGATACGCTCTTCCAGTGCCCAGAATCGTTCAGCCCCCTTCTTATCACAGGTCAGCAGCTCTACATATTCCTTGCATAAACGTTCCATATAACTTTCCTGCCAACCAGGAAGTTTCTCACGGAACAATTTCCAATCACGTTTTGATATTTCAACCATCACAGTCACCTACTCATCCTTTGCAATCGGATAATAATACCAATTGTTATATGTCGGAATCTCTTCCAATTTCACAAACTGATTCGTATCAAAATAATATCCATCAAAAGTGCTTCCATCAGTCACGAAATAATAGCGTGTATTCAGACTCAGCAGGTAATTCTGCGCCTGCGTAAATGCTGCTTCCGTATTAGAAAGAAGACTTGCTTTACATTCAACAACAGCCATCAGTAATCCTTCTTCATCAAGAATTCCGATGTCAATACGCTGTTTCTTCTTGTCTTCAGCTACAAGCAGCCCTAATGTTCCCAAGGCTCTTTCAACAAGAATCTTGTCCTGCGGAACCTGCAGCCTTTTCATCAGAAATTTTATTATTTTCTGACGAACTGCTTCCTCAGGTGTGAGCTTCACATATTTGTTGCGAATCGGATCAAAAATCTTGTTCTCAAGCACTATGTTTTTGTATCGAGCAGTAATACGCCCAATATTCATTCTACTTCACCTACCAAATAGTTAATAATTTTCAAGAACCTCCTGCAGATATGCCTTATATTCAGCCTTCACATTCTCCGGACCGGTAATCTTCATCCCGGATCCAATGCCTGTAACCCATCCGAAAAACTGCGGACTTACCGATACCAGTACTCTGGTTTTGAAATGATCTTCTCCCTGCGGAATCAACCATACATCATGTCCAAAACGATCGATTATAGCACCGGCCAGTTCATTCTTGCATTCCAGCGTGACTTCCGCATCTACACCGCCGTACATTCCAAAGGTCTTCTTAGCGAATGCAGCCAGATCAAAGTTCTTGAAGGATTCCTCACCCTTACGATCTGTTTCCAGGATCTCTGTATTCTGCATCTTATCTACACGATAATGCTTGATAATTCCAGCCGCTGCATCATAAGCTACCAGATAATAATTCTCATCATCCCAGGTCAGTGCCCAAGGGCTGACAACGTAGAATGCACCGTCTTTCTTCAGTTTCAGTTCATTCTTAACAGTCCACTCTGCATAATGGAACTTAATTTCCTTATTCTCGTAAATTGCAGTATGAATGTAGTCCACATTGTAATAAACAGTTTCATTCTCCGTCTTCGGACGGTTTACGATGAAAACATATTTGGAAAGCATTGCAGCATCCGTCCTACAGCTGAGCTTCTCTAATTTCGTTATCAGTTCCTTGGATTTCTTCTCCGTGATAAACTTGGATGACTGCACAGCATCTACCAAGAGCTTTAACTCCGGCAGTTCAAAATCTCTGGCACCAATATAATAGCCAGGATTCTTTCCTTTCTTCTGCTGGATATCCAGTCCGAATTTATCAAGGATCTCCATCTCTGTATATATAGTTCTTCGATCCGTACTGATGCCATATTCCTGCTCTAGAATCGTGCATAATTCCGATGCGTTCAGCATATGCGCATCATCGGTACGTTCCAGAAGGATTTCCATCAAGCGCAGTGTACGGAGCTTCTGGTCAAAGGAAGCCATGGTATATCACCTCAAAACCATTTTTATCATGAATAAGGGCAAATGTTTTATCAAACTTTAAGATTCTCTGATAAAACAATAATTCATCCTTCATATTTCCAACCATGCTCATCATGGTATATCATTTGTTTCGTCATACCACCATCTATGCAAATATTCTCTCCAGTAATGAATCCTGCCTTATTGGAACACAAGAACAAAATCATATTTGTAATGTCTGTTGGATTACCTACTCTTCCTACAAGCTGTTGGGCAGCATCCGGACCTTCATAGACTATGTCACCGGTTTCAATCCATCCAGGGGAAATGGAATTTACTCTGACTTTCCCGGCAAGGCTTACCGCAAGTGCATGCGTTAATGCTGCTATTCCACCTTTCGCCGCGGTGTAACTTTCTGTCTGTGGCTGGCTCATTCTATCCCTGGAAGATGACATATTAATAATACAAGCTCCATCTGCAAAATGCTCATAAAAAAGCTTTGACAGATAGAACGGTGCTGTCACTCCCACTGCCATAGCGTATTCAAACTCTTCATAGGAACACTGCTCTATTCCGCGCATAATAGGTAATGCATTATTAATCAGATAATCTACTTGGCCATGCTTATCTATAACATACCCGGCAAATGATTCAAGCGTTTTCTTCTTACTGATATCGCCAACATAGTGCTCTCCATCAACAATATCGATTACTTCTACGATCGCCCCTTCTGCTTCAAAGGCTTCTTTTGTAGCTTTTCCGATACCATGTGCTCCTCCTGTAATAACGACTATCTTATCTTTATACAACATATTTCACCTGCTTTATTCTTTATTTTTTTGAATTTCTCATCGGGTCCTCACAATATTATCGTTTTTCTTCATACCTCCTGCGATAATAATCCATTGCCCGGTATTCTATCACATCCTTCATCTGCTCCCCGAAAGCAGGCTGAAGAATAACATCTGTCAAATCCTCCTTAAGTGCCAATGCCGTTCCTTCTTTCTTTACAAAGAAACCTTTTCCTGACTCTTGTAGAAAATGTACGGGCATCTGAAGTATCTTTTTGATATGCTCCTTATCTGAAATACTACAGTACTTTTCGTAAGTAATACCTGTATCCAAATCCTTCCAATTGGTACCTGTAGAAAAGAATTCTTTCCAGCTATCCAACAAGTCCTCCTCAGAAACCTGGCTACGAATATTTCCGTGATTATAAAATGCCATCAAAACAGGCATCTTATATACCTTTGACATATTTGTATTTTCAATTAGATTGATAAACTCTCTTCCAATTCCACGATAAAGAATATTCTCCCCTTCCGAAAGTTCTCCCAATTCTTTCCGGAAATCCAGATACCGCTTAAAAGGATTATCCTTCGAATGAGTAATCGCCACACGATAAATATCATCATCCATATATGTAAACAAATCCATTCTGGATGGAATTCTCCCAAGGAATTCCTTTACGCGATAGTACTCATTTCTAATCTGATCTCTTACCTTTAGATGTTTTTTATCCATCTCCGAAAAAAGATCGATCAGTTTCATATCAAAATCAATCAAACAATCATCTGGGAACGCAGATCGATCCGCCGGATTATAGTATTCATTTTTTCCCAGTGTTCTTCCTGTCAATAAGAATCTCACACGCCCTGCCTTTTCGTAGTTGCCGATAAAATCCAGTACGTTAAGGTATTCCTTTCCTTTGCTGCGTCGAAGTCCACGACCAAGCTGTTGTAAAAACACAATTGGAGATTCCGTCGGACGTAGAAACATAACCATGTCTACCGATGTAATATCTACTCCTTCGTTAAACATATCCACAGAGAAAATCACTCTGATTTCTCCACTTTTCAGTTTTTCAATCGCTTTTCCTCTTTCTTCGGAATATGTCCCATTTGCATTACTGTAAACAGCTACGGAAGGAATCCCTCTTTCACAGAATTCTTTTGCCATTTCCTCCGCATGTGCTCTGGAGCAGCAAAATCCCAAAGCTTTTTTCGATCCATATTTGCAATAATACTTGTATATCAAGTCATGACGATGTACATTTCCTATATATGTTTCGTTCAGTTCCTTTTCATCATATCGGCCCCTGATCAAATGCAGACCCGAATAGTCCGTATCATCATAAATACCATAATAATGAAACGGCACCAGCATTCCTTTATTAATGGCATCTTTCAATGAGATTTCATAAGGAACATTATAATCACAGAGTTCATAGATATTTCTGCCATCCATACGCTCCGGTGTGGCAGTCAGACCAAGTAAAAACTGCGGCTTGAAATACTTAACGATTCTTTGATACTGCTCATTTACTGCGTGGTGAAACTCATCAATCACCAAATATTGAAAATAGTCCGGAGCAAAATACTTTTCTGAAAGATACTCACTTCTTCCTAATGTTGCTACAGAAGCAAAAATAACAGACTTATCTGTACTCTTTTCTTCTCCTGTAAAAAAACCATAATCCTCTGAATTCCTGACATTTCGAAATGAAGCGGCAGCTTGTTTCAGAATTTCTTCCCTATGAGCAACAAATAAAACCCGTTCATAACTTTTCGAATCAAATGCCGCCAAATATGTCTTGCCCACACCGGTTGCAGCCTGCACCAATGCCCGTTTTGCACCTTCTGCTCTGGTATCCTCTAAAGCACAAAGAGCTTCAATTTGGGCACCTCGAGGCTCGTACAGTAATCGAACCTTTGTATCTTCTGACTCATTTTCCTCGTTCTGATGAGAATAATCATACCGTTCCAAATCTCTTGCCACCGCCGGGCGATGCCAGTTTTGTGAATATCGTTTTAATTCCTCATTATCAATGATAATTGAATGATGTTCGAACAAGTCCTCAAAGGCATGATAAAATTTCTCGTAATTCTTCGGATCAGAAACGCTGCTAAAACGATAATTCCACTCAATACCGGAAGTCAGTGCACTTCTGGAAATATTTGATGAACCAATGTAGATATCGTTATATCCTCTATAATGAAAAATATATGACTTCGGATGAAAAGATCTATCCTTCTCATTATAGAAACGCATATCGACTCTGGAACCGAGTTTTTTCTTGAGAAGATATAGGGCAGACGGTTGTGTAATTCCTAAATAATTACCGGTAAGGATTCTGATTTTGGCACCTCTTTTTAAGGCATTATCCAACTCCTCAAGAAGCATCTTCACACCGGATTCCATCAAAAAAGATACAATGATATCAACGCTGTCTGCCTTTTTTAAGCTTTGAATCAGCTGATAGTACAGCTGCATCCTACGATCACTTCCACCCGTCATTACATCCGTGGACCAGATTTCCTGCATTATCCTCTCCGTCTCTGATGTATTCCTCAGATTTTCTGCAGTATCAGATTGAGCCATTTTTCCTCTCCCCTTCCCGGTCTGACGTCACTGGTAATCCATTTTTCAACAATCATTATTTCCGGTACTTCCTTAATAAAATCCTGAAAACTATCTTCTGTAAAATCTGTAAAGTGTCGACCGTTGCGTTCCCCTTCAAAATCACCATATTTAAAGGATGTATAAATAATTCCAGATTCCTTTAATGCCACACACATCTTTCGTATAACCGATAATAATTCGTTTTTGGGTAAATGCAGGATGGATGAACAGGCCCATATACCATCATAGGAATTGACCTCATCCAGTTCCTGGAAAAGCAGATGTTTCACTTCGATTCCCGTAAATTCACTCGCTAAACGACAAATTTCTGCTGATCCGTCCGTTGCTGTTACATGGTATCCCTTCTCCAGAAAAAGCTTGGTATCACGACCTGATCCACAGCCGAAATCTAGAATCAATGCGTTTTCATTCAATAATTGCAGGAATCGATCTTGGGCCAGATGCATATCAACATTCTGTGTATTCTCTATGAAACTTTCTGCATTAAGGTTGTAGTAATCAATTGTCTGGTCCATTTTCATACTTCCTTTCAAGCAGTAATAACTATCCGCTCTTAAATTTTTTCTAATTTATTCTCTTCGTCAAAGTAGACCTTATCACCTTCGTTGATCTTACGCTCATAGAGCATGGCATCTTCTGACTTTACTATTAACTCTTCACCTGAAGAATTCATAAGTGTGACCACCGCCATGACAGGTGCTCCCTCAGCTCGTTCTTCACATCCGAAGTCCAGGTCTTCATCGATTCTTTTCACAGTATAAATCATACACTCTTTAATCTTCCCAATCAGCGTAATATCAGCCGGTAACCACGCTACACTATCTAATTCAACTTTTGTCAGCCATTTCGCAGCTTCCGCTTCTTTGAGTTCCAACTCCCCTGCACTAACTTTCGCCCAGAAGCAATCCATAGAGAGATGAAAAGTCGGATAATCATATTCAATAGTATCAATCAACTCACCAACTTCGATTTCGGTGTTAAGCTCTTCCAAAATTTCTCGTTTCAGCGCCTGTTGCGGTGTTTCTCCTGGCTCCACTTTGCCGCCGGGAAATTCCCAACCGCCTTTCAGTTCTCCATATCCTCTGGCCGTAGCAAATATCTTTGATTTGGTCTCAAAACTATCGCAAATAACTGCTGCAACAACTCTTATGGTTTTCATACAGCTTTGTCCTCCTCATCTAGCAGATTGCTTTCCAAATATTTCAGCAGATCTTCTCTGACTGGTTGATGCATTTTCATGGTAACCTTCGTAATGTCCTTCATCTTTCCGTTGTTATCCATCTTTTTATTACCTACTGCTGATAGGATGTCACAAGTTCCCATATAGTAAAAGCTTGTTTCCGCATCACTTTTCTTGACCATTAAATGTTTCCTCTTCGCTCCCATAACATCTTTCATATAGCTGCTTTCCGGCCCCTTACCAATCTGAGAATCCCATCGAAAGATCATACTATCTGTAAATGCATCCGCATAATCCGGTTTACCTTCTGCATACTGTAACTCTTCACTCTCTGCGCCCACCTTATGATAAGTAATGAAAATGAAAACATCATCTCCAATCCGTTTCATTCCATACATGATGGATGAAAGATCCCGCCCACAGTTCATCAGCAAACTTACATCTCTTCTGGAATACTTTTCATAAAGTACAAAAGGACTATCTGCAGCCTGATTTTCAGCAAATTTATCCTGATATCTCCTAAGTCCAACAGAAATCAGATCATCTATCTGCTTATAAAACTCCCTGTGTTGGAGTCTTTTCGCATAACTCTCCATTCTACGGATAAACTTTGCGTCATGGTTACCAATAATATCTATTTTCTTGTATTTTTGATACTCAGCTTCTTTGCTTACAAAACGTCCCTCTAATACTTGAATCGCATTTTCAAGGGATGCTTCATCAAAAGAATGAAAATAGACATTTTTTAATTCATCAGTTAATTCTGCTATTGAAATTCGATCTGACTTAAATAAGCGTTTTAATATCTCTAATTCATATGGTCTAACCCCACTGAGAACCGTTTTGGATAAATACTCTAACGTTAATTTCTCCTTATCCGTAATCTTTTCCCTATAGCATTCCTTTTCAGCCGAAACTAAAAAATCCTGATAAGTTTTATACTCTCTGATAATTACCAGGGGATCAATCTCACCATTTTCGTAAAAATCCATGAGATATGGAACTCGTCCTAATCTGTTTTTTAATGATGTATAACTATCTTTAATGATTGCTTTCATTCCACGAATCTTATCAATGGATCGGAAGATTTTTTCCTTTGCGACTGCATCAAAATGAACCGTAGACGCTCCTGGTATCGTACTATTCCCACTAATCACGTACTTTCGAATTGTATCCGGATTATATGTACGGTCACCAGACAGAGCAATCGGAATCATAAAGTTCTTCTCGTAATTGCCAATAAAATCTAAAATCACAACGAACTCTTTCCCATCCGCCTTACGAAGCCCACGGCCGAGCTGCTGTATAAAGACGATTGGAGACTGGGTTGGTCGGAGCATAATCACCTGATTCACCTCGATAATATCCACACCCTCATTCAAAATCTCAACAGAAAAAATATAATCCAAAGGCTGAAGATCATCTGTAGCATCCGCTTCATCCATCGCCAACCGCTCAAATGCTTCTGCTCGTTCATTTTCATCGGTATCTCCATTTAAGGCAATAGTTCTGAAATACCTCCCAGTATCTGGATTAATCATCTTATTGAATTTGTCCGACAATTCTCTTGATTCTGCAATACGACTGCAAAAAATCAATCCTTTTACGCGATCCCCACTGTACCCAAAATAGTTTGCCTGCTCTATGATATGTTTTACTCGTTCATCACTGGTAAGAAGATTGAAATCTTCTGTTGTAATTGTCTTATTCCTGCCTTTCCCATCACCAATCATGGATAAATCACTGATACCAAAGTAGTGAAATGGACACAACATATTCTCTTCCATAGCCTGCTGAAGACGAATCTCATATGCAATCTGATAATGAAAGATTTCATAAATATTTCGTCCCTCTATATTGTCATCTCGCTTATCCGGAGTCGCAGTCATACCAAGCCACAGCTTTGGTGTAAAGTAGTTCATGATTCGCTGGTAAGTATCTGCAGCAGAATGATGTGCTTCATCTAAAATAATACAATCAAAATCTGTTGGCTTATAGTGGTGCAGATGTTCTTCTCTCCATAAAGTATCTCTGGTCGCAAACACATAATCTGCATCGTAATCATGATTTCCCGCACCTACGATACCCATAGTGACTTGCTTATGAAATACTTTTTCGTAAGATCGTTTCGCCTGTTTTGCCAGCTGGTTTCTATGTACCAAAAATAAGACTCTCTTAAATCCCAGTTCACGCATGGCAAATGCAGACGCATAGGTTTTTCCGGTACCTGTCGCTGAGATTAAAAGTGCACGTTTCTCACCTAATGCCAGAATTTTTTTCAAGTTAGTAATAAACCCCACCTGCATCGAATTGGGCTGAAGTTTATATTTTTCAAGAGAAGTAATTCCTTCGTCTTTGGCAACATCTCTTTGATGCTTTACGATTTCATACTGCTGGGCATAATTCTCAATAAAATCCTCATAGTCCAAGGCATATTGGGAATTCCAAAGCTGATTGAATTCTGCCAAAATCTGCTCCGCTATCTCTCCCTGTTCTGCCGATACGATTTTTGTATTCCACTCTTTGTTGATTGTGAGTGCTGCACTTGTAATATTGGAACTGCCAATAATGATTCGATATATTTCTCTTTTTTTGAAAATGTATCCCTTTGTATGAAAACCTTCATGGGAATCTTCTACATCGTACATTTTTATCTGTATATTTTTAAGTTCATGAAGCTTCTTTAACGCTCTGGGCTCACTAAAGGAAAGATAATTTGTCGTCAGTATTTCCCCGGGGATATTTCTCTCCTCCAGTTCCTTTAAAGTCTGCAAAAGCGGGGTAATGCCGTTCATCGTAATAAATGCCACACTAATCTGAAACTTATCGCAAGACAAAAGTTCATCCTCGATTGAGGATATTACCTTTTTTCCTTCCTGATAATTATTTGAGACAAATTGTGGTTTAAAAGCAAGATTTGAAGAAATCCCGCTATCAATATATGCAGTCTCCAAACCCATCCTGAGGTTCTCATATATTTCCTGATTCATAGAATGCCTCCTACAGATGTTGATTCAACACCAGTTTCTCCTCAAATCCGTTTGAATAAATGTATAATAATCTTCCTCTATCAAACACCGGATCCACATCATGAATAATACTGTGATGATTAGGACACACAATAATCTGATTACTTGCATCGTTGTTCAGACTTTTCACAAAGTAATCTATGTGATGTGCCTCTACCACATGAGAGCCATATTCCTCACCGATACGACGTCCACAGATTTGACATCTGTATCCGTAGAGCCGCTTCAAATTATCTCCAATTTTCTTATTTAGCTTTCGAATTTTAACAATCTGCTCTTTTCCTTTAAAACCGGCAGTATCATCTTTGACATCGAAATTAAACTGAGCTTCCATAATCCGCTCTGACCTTTCACAAATAGTGTCACGTAAAACTTCCATATCAAGAGAACATATTGTCTCTAATGCATAAGTATCATCATACTCGGTAGTATAAACTGCCAGATATTCCTTATAATTATCTGGAAGAGGAATATGTTTTTTTGATCCTTTTTCTTGCAATTGCTTCATTTTGCTTATATATGCATAGCTTCTCTGAAAACAACCACGAAGCACTTGTGCTAAATCACTGTTCTGTGTATATCGAATCTGAACAATATCTGCATGCTGACCAAATTTTTTATCAATTCGATTGTTATTCAACTTCGCTTTATAGGACTTACCATTCAGATAAAGATTTACATCCTTGGATTCACCTCGCTGGATAAAACGTCCAGCAACTTGGCTGAATACCACTTGATGCTCAATCGGTATTGCAAAACCATAATTAAAGAGCGACCAATCAACTTCTTTTTTATACACATATTCATCTGAAATAGTTTTAATCATTTTAGTCGCTCCCTTCTATGCAAAGTCTTATTCCAAAATCAACTCTTCTTACCTTTTCGCAGTTGTCTGATAAGAAACCAAATCACCAAAATCGCAATTCAGTTTGTCACAGATTTTTGCCAGTATCTGCATAGAAACAGGTTCTCCTCTGCTCATCTTTGCAAGCGTACTAGTACTGATTCCCAATTCTTCAACCAAATCCATCTTTTTCATTTCATGATCAATCAAAAGTTTCCAGAGACCATTGTATGAAACCTTCATATTAATACCTCATGTCGTGATTTAAACTATAAACGGAACAAAATAACTCTGTTATCATTATAACCCACACATGAATTTCTGTCATAAGCAACTTTCGATTTTTCAAAACTATCTTGTTATTTTCTACAGTTTTCTATTATTGTCAAACATTTATCTGCACGCCCACAATGATACACTCGCACCCCGCAATGAACAATAAACACCTGTTCAGTTTTATCCACTTCAGGAAAACATAATAGCCGAGACTATTTTGCCAGCCTCAGCTATTCACATTACTAATATTCTTTTCTAAAAATCAAACTCATCCGGATCCAGTCCTGCGTCTTCCAATACTTCTCTTCTTTCTTCCGGATCCATAAACTCTAACTCATCGTAATCAAGCCCTGCTTCAGCAAAGATATCTTGCTCGTCATCATCATCGAACAAATCAGATTCTCCGCTCTTCATCATATTATCCATAAACTGAAACTGTGCAGCTCTCTCGAATGCATTCAAGCGTCCATCATGGTTAAAATCAAACATCTTATCAAATCCAAACATAATTTATCCTCCCAAATCTCTTTATGAAAATGGCAATTCATCATCGATGCCATCTGGAATGTTCATGAATCCATCTGCATCCGAGGTTGCTGCTGATGGTCTGCTGTAATTATTCTGACCGCCATTACCTGCTGCTTTGCTTTCCGCAAACTCCTGCTCTTCTACAACGATGTCCGTTGTATAAACTTTCTGGCCATCACGATTCGTGTAACTGCCGGTCTGAATTCTTCCGGTTAATACGATCTTTGTTCCCTGACGCAGATATTTCTCTGCAAATTCTGCGTTACGCCCGAAGGCAACACAGCCAATAAAGTCTGCATTCTGCTCGCCATCTCTTTTGAATCTGCGATCAACTGCGATAGTATATCTTGCAACTGCAGTAGAATTCTCTCCGGTTCCATACCTTACTTCCGGATCTCTGGTCAATCGTCCCATCAGGATGACTTTATTCATCGACTGCTTCCTCCGTCTTCTTATGTTTGTTATCAATCAGACTCTTCTTGCTGAGGCTGCAGATCGTTCCATGTGGTGTTACCAGGACAACCTTGGCCTTTGCAGTATCGCCGATCTTGTCATAGATGCGTCCGGCACTCATGCTCTCACCAATGACGGTGTGTGCGCTATTCGCCACATGTCCGATTTCGCCAAGTCCTTCCTTCTTTACAACGATGGCCTCTTTATCGAACTTGTTATCCGGTTCCTTCTTAAGTTTCAGTTTCATTCCCGGCTCCAGGAATTCGTTTCCGTGATAATACTTGGTTCCTGTCAGTGTGAAATAAATCTTACTCATTGCACTTCCTCCTTAGTCTTCCATGAATTCAAAATATTCTTTATCGCTGGCAAATAAAATGTACTTGCCATCTACGTATCCCATGTATCCGTTGCTTGTGTGGTAACCTTTCATCTTGCCAGTCCTCCTTGATTCCGTTTTTGATGTTACCAGTTTACAACAAATAGCTGTGCAAAAATCCTGACAACCAACCGGTCTCCGAGAAGGTTTTGTTCCTGAATTTACCCTATCCAGACATTTTTGTATTTAGTAGTTGAGGGATAGAGAATAGCAAGGACAGGAAGTGTCATGACATTCCACTTCCGAGCATTCGCCACAAGACCGGAACCCTACCCAATCTTCACGTAAGCTACGAGCTTTGCGAAGGCAGCCTGAATTGTACATTGGAAGCTTGCCTACAACTGTACAATTCAGGATGGCTTCATACGGTGACAGCCGTGACCGAGATGAAGCGCAGCGTAATCGAGGTGAAAGCTCTATCCCTCAGAAAGGAGATTTACATGACTAACAGAACCAGAGATATCCCAATTCAGTTTTTTGTAACCGCTGAAGAGAAAAAGATGATTCGAAAGAAAATGATTCTGTCCAGGACAGCAAATATGGGAGCTTATCTTCGCAAGATGGCTATTGATGGAATCATCGTAAACACAGATACAACTTACCTTGAGAAACAATTTTATGAGATGCACAAGATTGGTGTGAACGTGAACCAGCTGGCAAGGCTTGCCAATTCCACTGGTGCTGTGACACCGGAAGAAATAAAAGAATTGAAGGGGATGATAAAAGAGATATGGCATATATTAAGATCTTCGGCATCAAATCTACAGTAAAGAAAGCCGTCGATTACATCACGAATCCGGATAAAACCGATGATCAGAATCTGGTTTCTTCCTACGGTTGTTCACCGGAAACTGCCGATCTGACATTTGCTATGACTGCAAAGCTTGGAAAAGATAATGTGATGGAGAAGGGAGACAACCTTGCCTGGCATATGATCATTTCCTTCAAACCAGGTGAGATCACAGATCCGAATGTCGCTCATGAAGTTGCAACAAAAATTGCTGATGCAACGCTTAAGGGTAAACATGAGTATGTGCTCTCTACTCATGTCGATAAGGATCACGTCCATTGTCATCTGATTTTTAACGCAACAAATTTTGTGGATTACCACAAATACGTTTCCAACAAACGGAACTATCACAAGATCTGTAAACTCAGCAATCGCATTTGCCAGGAATATGGTCTGGAAGAGTCCATGCCCACCGGACAGAAAGCAAAATCATATAAAGAAAATATGGAGTACAAACGAGGAAACAGCTGGAAAGCAAAACTCAAATACAACGTGGATCGTGCCATCTGGTCGTCCGTTTCCTTTGATGAATTTCTGATGAAGATGAAAGAAGCAGGATATGAAATCCGGCAGGGAAAATATCTGGCTTTCCGGGCTCCTGATCAGAAGCATTTCACCAATGTCAAAACTCTGGGATCCTATTATGCAGAGGACAGCATCCTAAGACGTCTGGAGAAGAATCGTCATAAGATTCGCATTCCTCAAAATGCAGCATTCAAAGTAAAGATGTTTGTACAGATGACCTCCTATGTTGCGGATGGCAACCACCCCGGTTTTGATCAGTGGGCCAGAAAAAATAATCTGAAAGAGGCCGCCAAGACTTTCTGTTATCTTTCACAGCACAATCTATTGAACTATGAAGAATTCCAAAATCACATTTCTGATCTGGAGGCTTCTATTCAAGCTGCGGATGTACAGCTCCTGCAAACACAAAAAGCTATTCAAAATCAGAAGATTATTATGAAGCACTGTGAAGTCTATCGTGCATGTCGTGATGTGGTTCGTGCTGAGAAGGATGCTCCGGATAAAGCACTCTACCGCAAACAACATCAGGCAGAATATCAGTTGCATGATGTCACTTTAAAAGAACTGGCTGAGTTTGGTATTCACAAACTTCCGTCTTCCGAAAAGCTGCAGCGACAACAGCTGGAACTGGAAGAAGAACTTGTCTCTGCCAAAAAAGAAAAGCAGGATCTCCTGAAACAACAGAAGACCCTACAGGTAATTGAACATAATTTTGATGCTATGATCCGTGAAGGCGGCATAAAGGTTCCGAAGAAAGAGCCATCACCAAAAACACAGGAGGACATATTATCATGATCACCATCGGAACACGAATCAAATATCTCCGTATGAAACACGGAATGACAATGAAATATCTCGGACAGATGATTGGCTTCCCTGCAGCCAGCGCCGATGTCAGGATCTCTCAATACGAGAACGATTCCCGTACTCCCAAGCCCGAATTGATTCGCAAGCTTGCTGACGTGCTTGAAATTGCTCCGGCGTATTTATCGATCCCCGTACCATCAACACCGGAAGAAATTAAAGTGATAGAATTCTGGCAGGAAGAATTATCTTCCAGAGATTAAATACTCCTCTTCTCCCAGAAGATATTTTTCATAATCTACTCGAATCAGCTCCTGCTCACCGATACGCTTCGCTGATTGAAATGCCATATGGCCAGTCCATCCCACATGACTGATCGTCCAATCACGATTGACCACATAGAGATTATTTCCCGGTCTGGCTGTTGGCTTTTCTCCATCTCCAAAAGTAAATCCCTCATTCTCTGCATCCTGCTTCTCTGAGCTTACAGCCGGAGCACTGTTTCCGCACGAAGTCATAGCAAAGAGAAGTACAAAGCAAAAGAGAACTGCCCATAACTTTTTCATCCGGAGTCGCCTCCCTTACAGCATCTTGATCAGGGCATCGATATCTTTATCTGTCGCACGATTCAGAAGCTTTCCTTCCATGATTTCTGCTCCAGTAGCGGAAGGTTTCAGTTCTTTTACCGTGTTTCCAAAACCGCTGCCGCCGGAGGTTGCGAAGAGAACAATCTTCTTTCCGGCAAAATCATAGCTTTCAAGGAAAGTATTAATGATGGTTGGTGCCACATACCACCAAATCGGGAAGCCAACCAGAATAGTATCGTACTGAGATAAGTCCAAATCATCTTTCACAATTTCCGGTCTGAAGGACTTGTTTCCCATCTCTACGCTACTTCTCGATTTCTTGTCCATCCAGTTCAGATCAGCCTTGGTATATGGAACTACAGGCTTGATTTCATAGATATCTGCTTTTGCAGCTGCGGCCAGTTTTTCCGCAGTCTTCTTTGTTACGCCACTTGCACTGAAATATGCTACTAATGTTTTTGCCATAATTGTCACCTATTCCTTTATGAATTTCTTGTCCGAATCCGGTATGCCATCTTCTGATACATAACGCTCAACCTTCATATGAAGATTATACTTTTCTCGTAATTTCATGATAGTATTCATCATTGGAGATGCATGATGCATATCAATCGCTTCCTGATTTTCCCAGCTATCGATCAACAATACCGTTTCTTCATCATCTAACGGCGAAAAGTATTCATAGCGGAGATTTCCAGTTTCTTTCCTGATAGCATCCACTGTTCCGCTTTCTGTCATTTCCCTTGCAAATTGTTTTGCTGCAGACCCAGTCCCTTTATAATAAATATTTACAGTTATAGCCATTGCAATTCACCTTTATCATTAATCGAGCTTGCCATATTGCTCATCATCTACTGCTTCCAGCCACTCATTGGAGCCATCTTTGCCAGGCACTTCAATTGCCAGATGGCTGAACCAGGAATCCGGTGCAGCTCCATGCCAGTGCTTTACGCCTACCGGAATGTTGATGCAGTCTCCAGGTTTCATTTCTACAGCATCCTTTCCCCATTCCTGATAGTAACCACGGCCTGCCACGCAGACAAGGACCTGTCCGCCGCCCTCTGTTGCATGATGAATGTGCCAGTTATTTCTGCACCCCGGCTCAAAAGTTACATTAAAGATTCCAACCTGACTTGTTGATATAGGTGCAAGAAAGCTTTTACCAGTAAAATATTGTGCAAATCCGTCATTTGGTGCTCCGATCGGGAATACCATTTCCTTTGCATGGGCTCTCATAGCTTCGTCTTCGTAAGGAAGATCACCTTCGCCTGTTTCCCATACTTCTTTAGCCAGGTTGAATACGGCCCAGCCCTTTGGCCATCCTGTATAGAATGCCACATGTGTGATCACTGCTGCGATTTCCTTCTGAGTCACACCATGGGCTTTCGCATTCTGCAGATGATACTTCAGAGAAGAATCCGTAATGCCTGAGGACATCAATGCAACTACAGTGATAATGCTTCTTGTCTTTACATCGATATCCTGATTATTCCAGTTCTCTCCAAAGAGAACATCGTCATTATAATGAGCAAACTCCGGTGCGAATTCACCAAGAGCAGCTCTGCCTGCTGTCTGTACTATCTTCTTCATAATATCTATCCCCTATTTTTCTCATTTTTACAGAGCCTTTCCGAGCTCATAGGCCCTCTTCATGGTCTCTTCATGATTCGGAGCGTCATTCGCATCACCGATGCCGCCACCCGTTACGAGACCCTTGAGCTTGGCCTTTTCAAAGCAGTCCACCCAGCCTTGAAGACCGTTGTAGGCTTTTTCAAATGCGCTTTCCTCTTCCTCTGCGGCAGTTGCGATCATATAGATATCGCGGAAAGCATAATCCATCGGATACATCGGGTTCATTCTGTCCAGAAGCGTCTTCATCTGTCCGCTCATCTCATAATAGTAGATTGGAGTTGCATAGACGATAACCTCGGCAGCCAGAACCTTTTCCATGATCTCTGCCACATCATCTGTAAGTACGCAGCTGCCTTTTGTCTGACAGGTCAAACATCCGATACAAAACTTAATGTCCTTTCCCTTCAGGGAAATGTATTCTACCTCATGTCCGGCCTCTTTTGCTCCCTTTTCACATTCCTTTGCAAGAATGTCGGAATTACTGCCGCCACGAAGGCTTGTCGAAATAATAAGTACTTTCTTTGCCATCTTAACCTACCCCGTTTTCCTTTAAGAACTGCTGCATCTTGTCAAATGGAATGACTTTCAGATTGTCATACAGATCTGTATGCACTGCACCCGGGATGGTAAGAAGTTCTTTGTTCTCTGTATATTTGCTGTCCTTGATCATAGCTTCATAAGCATCCTTGCCAAAGTAATAGCTGTGCGCCTTATCGCCGTGCATAATCAATACGGCACTTCTGATCTCATTGCTGTATGTAAGAATAGGCTGATTCATAAAGGACTGGCAGCCAAGACTATTCCAGCCTTCATTAGAGTTAAGGCTTCTCGCATGGTAGCATCTTCCCTTGTAGTATTCGCTGTAATCTTTTACAAAGAATGGAGCATCTTCCGGTACCGGAAGTGGAAGACATCCGCCGGCTCTTGAGTATTCACCCTTTTTGTATTCCTCTGTTCTGAGGGCATTCATAGCCTGCTTCTTTGCAAATCGTACCTCCTCGCCGGCTTCTGAATCGAAATATCCGTTGGCATTGACTCTGGTCATATCGTACATAGTAGATGCAATGGTTGCCTTGATTCGGGTGTCAAGAGCTGCTGTATTAAGAGCCATACCGCCCCATCCACAGATACCGATAATACCGATTTTTTCAGCATCAACATTGTCCTGAACAGACAGGAAGTCTACTGCAGCCATGAAATCCTCTGTATTGATATCCGGAGATGCCATATATCTTGGCTGGCCGCCGCTCTCACCTGTGAAAGAAGGATCGAACGCAATGGTCAGGTATCCCCTCTCGGCCATAGTCTGTGCATAGAGTCCCGAACACTGCTCCTTTACGGCACCAAAAGGTCCGGAAACTGCGATTGCGGGAAGCTCGCCTTCTGCATTCTTTGGTGTATACATATCAGCTGCCAGGGTAATTCCGTAACGGTTAATGAATGTCACCTTCTTGTGATCTACCTTGTCGCTTTTTGGAAATGTCTTATCCCATTCAGCAACTAACTTAAGTTCTTCTGTCTTCATCATTATTTTTTATCCTCCTTGCGGTCATTTTTCTTGAATATTACTGGAATATACCTTATAATGATCTTATCATACAACCTAAACCTAACTTTAGGTCAAGAACTTTTTTGAAGGAAGGTGCATCATGTACACGATTGGTCAGGTTTCAGAGATGTACAATCTCCCTATTTCGACTTTAAGATATTACGACAAGGAAGGATTCTTCCCCAATCTTATGAGAAAAGGCAATATCCGTTACTTCAGCGACGATGAACTAGAGGCTATCCGCGTGATTGAGTGCCTCAAACGCTCCGGTCTTGAGATCAAGGATATCAAGCAGTTCTTCCAGTGGGTTATGGAAGGCCCTTCCAGCTATGGGAAGAGAAAAGAGATGTTCGAGACCAGAAAAGCTGCCGTGGAAGACGAGATCAAAGCCCTGGAGAGAACCCTTGCTCTGCTGAAGTTTAAATGCTGGTACTACGAGACCGCGATAAAAGACGGCAATGAAGATGGCATCAATGCCATGCTGCCGGACAAACTCCCGGAAGAGATTCAGGAGCTTTACGATATTTCACATGAATAACCAACAACGAAAAAAGCCAAGAGACACTAATGCCCCTTGTGCTTTTCCCGTTTCTTTTGCTGTTTTTGTTCAAACATTCGCAGTTGATCCGCTTCTCTCTTCTCGCGGCTTCTCACTTTACGCTCCTGCTTATTTTGTTCCTGTTGTAACTTCAACGCCTGCTGCGATTTTGTTCCTATGCCTGTTTCCTGCATCTGTTTTTTCGCTTCACGCTGTATACGTTTGGGATTTCTTTTTGTCTCCTTTACAACAGTATCAACAGCCGGACTAAATTTCAAACTGAAATAGTATCTTTGAATATATTCCCGAATTTCGTGATCCTTCGGCTCTGCGCCAAAAGTCACCTTTGCTACAGTCAGCCTGCCTTTTTCGATACGTTCGAATACCCCCACCCAAAAAGGCTCTTCAAAGTATACTGTCAGCTTTCCATTTACTTTGCCCATAAGAATCCCTCCTAAATATTTGTTGAACAAAGAATGGACAACCCGGAGGGGCAGGTTACTTACCCTATTAAAATAGGACGGCTGGGCTACCTACCAGCTCTAGCACATTTTTTCAATGCACATTGCGTTTTTATCTTTGCTTTTATAATCAAGCCATATGGCATGATTAACATTTTAATCAATCAACTTCCTATAGATTCAGATCTGAAATATGGAATCTGTAGTTATCATAATAATTACTTAACTGCCATAATGACAGAGAATTTGTGATAAGAATAGATGCACTTGACTTCTGAAAATCCACATCTGTCCAGCATTTGTATTTCTGTTTCTACAGAACACTCCTTATCTAATTTTCTTCGTTCTTTCCATAATTCGATATCCCGTTCAGTCAATCCACTGGAATACAACTGACTCTCCCAATATGTATCAAATAAGTCATTCATCACAGGTGTATCCGCACAAAACTGATCATAATTCACGAATATTCCATCCTCTGGCAGCATGTCATAAATCTTTATAAACAATTTCCTGATAGGCAAATTATTCAGCTGAATGTGTCCGTTTTATAGCTTCTGAGTCAATCGCGCAGCGAACACCACATAACGAAATAAACGAATCGTAACACCATTTCTGATGTCACGCTCTGAGTGATCGCGCTGGTAAGAAATGATCCCTTTTGATCAGCAAATTTATTCGGCAAATGGGAATTTGTTTGTACAATGTTCAAGATATAACTGTTATTATGTCTTGATTAGAGTACAAACTCATATAAGAGGAACTTCCTCGGTACTCCAATATCAACATATGTGATTTCAACCTTATCCACATACTTAAATCCAAACGACATATACATTTTCTGTGGAATATCATTTCCCTCTATGCAATCAAGACGAATTGATTTAAGGTTTCTTTCCCTTGCTGTGTCTATTGCGTGTTGAACTAACTGCTTCGAGTATCCACGACCTCCATATTCCGGAAGGACACGCAAGGCATGAAGAACTACTGTCTCGTTATCATTTGCATCAATAAGCCATTTAACTGCGTGATACGCCTCATCACGATCATGATTCATAATATACGCCGCAACAATTCGACCATCTTCAATACCGATAAACTGATTTCTCTCTTTGATTGCATCTTTGATCATTTCATCTGGAGGGAAACCACCTTTATCTCCCTCCGGCAGAAAATCTTTTCCGCTCAAAACTTTACACATACCGTCATAAAACTGTCGCAATTCTATAAAATTTTTCTCTTCTGCATATCTGATAATCATAGAAATCTATCCCTCCAACTTCTAAGTTGTAAGTTTCTTTACTATCATATCTTTAAAACTTGTTTTGCTTTCGCATTAACAAATTGGATAATTGGGCCTGAAATGATAACTGTAATAAGCGTGCATACACCAAACTTTCCGCCAAACAAAACACCTGTAACAACAACCAAAATATCCAATGCCATTCGGACAAATTTAATCTGCCAGTGATTTTTTTCTGCTAAAGCAAAAGTGACTGCCTCATAGGAGCCTCTACCAAGGGATGCCGACGCATATAGTCCTGTTCCGACAGCAAACAAAACCACTCCTAACAACATAATTAAAAAATTGATCCACTTATAGGTACTGTAAATATGGCAGTTAGCAAACAAATCTACACAGGTACTGTATACAATCTGGTACAACACAGTTCCTATATGAATCTGACTTTTATCGTAAATGAGCGCAAACAAAATCATTCCCAATGCTACAACAAAAGATGCTGTGCCAATGCTTATGTGAAATGTTCTTGCAATCCCCTGCCACAGCACCGCAAGCGTAGCTCCGCCAAATCCAGCATACAGTGCGAGTGTAATTCCATAAGCCGCAATTATAGAACCTATTACAAGGATTGCCAATTTCTTTAGTGTTTTTTTATTGTTATTTTTCATTGACTTTTAATTCAAGTACATCCGGACGGGCATAATGTCCGATTGCATCATGCTCCATTTTGCAGGCGGCAGGCAAATTCATATCAAGTTCTGCGTAAATGATAGTTTCTTTATCCCAGACAGGTTTTGTCAAATAATGCCCATATGAATCAATAATGCAGCTTCCTCCTCTGCACACAAGTCCTGGAAGTTTAGATACGATATTATACTCCTGCAGATCAGAAGGGTATGAACTGCGTCTGATAATCATATCAGTGTTGATAAAGAAACATTTTCCTTCGATTGCAATATGCTGAACTTTCATGCTAATAATTCACTCCTCGTATAATTTTCTTTGGGTTTAAAGCATCTGAAATCTATATCACTGTATATCCGGCATTTAATAATACAGCTAATGATTTTTCAAAATCCGCATCTTTCACTAAAATATAATCTGTGTTGAATGTAGATACCGCAAAAATTCCAATTTTATTATCTGCAAGTATTCCAGACAACTTTGAAAGAATGCCAATGAGTGAAAAATCCAAAATTCCTTGAATACGGAAACCACGCCACC
Organism: Faecalicatena contorta; assembly: GCF_021531995.1. GTDB lineage: Bacteria > Bacillota > Clostridia > Lachnospirales > Lachnospiraceae > Dorea_A > Dorea_A contorta_A. Next base: position 1,954 of record NZ_JAFBIZ010000028.1, on the reverse strand, counting down.
CATCTTCACGTTCTATTGTGTTTTCAGGAACGTCATTTGTTTCACACACAAGAGAAATTTCTTCATCTGTTTTACCAATGAAGTAGAATTCCTTGCTTAAATCTATATCATCAATGTTTTTGACTTTACATACCGTTAGCAACCGCTCTAATTTATTTAATACCAGCAAATTACTCTCCTCCACAAATCCCGATTTTCTTATCGTTCTGATCACTGCAATTCAGCCACGAAGGAGACCGCTGCTTTCAGATCTTTTTCATCTGGATGACCTTTTGCAATACCACCCACCAATTTAAACGGTCCAAAAGTGTCATATCCTTTACAGCCAAATTTTCCGATAATGTACGTTTTCTTCTCTTTCAAAATAAATTCCAGTGATTTATATGCTGCGCTCCCACCATAAGTACAGATCATAAATACCTTTTTATTCTCCGGCAGATTTTCAGAAGCAAACTTTAGGATCGTCTGATGAAATTTTGAAAAATATATACCGGAAGCAAAACCAATCCGGTCATAATCCGACAAATCTGCCTTTGGCTGCTTCACGGCATCAATCAGATCAACCTTACATTCCTCTGCAATTTTCTCCACCAGTTTCTTTGTATTTCCATGATGTACAGACGCATAAACAATTACTGTCTTCATTTTTACCTCCCGCCTGACGATGCCATTCCATCGTATATTCTTCTTCTGATGTATTTTCATCTATTTTCTGATTCACAATTTTAAATCCACGATGCTGATAGAACACTACCGCTCTCATATTTTTCTTATACACGTTAAGATTCAATTGATCCTTTAGTTTCATAACGGTGCGAAGCAGCTCTGTTCCGATTCCTTTTGATTGTTCTTTTGCCTTTACAAAGATCCCGGCTATATAAGTATCTGTTAAACCAATAAAGCCTTGAATCTCCTCATTTTCTTCTGCCACATACACTTCTGCTTCAGAAATCAATTTTCTGACCATATCATAATTCTTTTTCCAGTAATCTGCTTCTATAAAAGAATGGCTCTCTATATTTGCATGAAGCCATAAGTCCATTATCTCATCTAGATCTCTTGTTTCAAATCTTCGAATCATTTTCTTATTCCATAATTACTAAACTTTTTTACAGCCCATTTCTGTAAATCTCATTGATCACAACCTGGGCATGTTCCATTTCTTTTTTCTGGATGATTGCATCCCGGTCACTTAAGATTGCAAGCATCTCATCCACCAGATCCTCGATTCGGGTCTGCAAAGCAGACAAAACACTAATCCGAATCCCTGCGCATCCTCGCGGAGCGTATATCAGATGGGGATTGACACCCGCCACTGATATATATTTCTTGTTCACCGCCTGAAGAAGCGGAAGTCATATTCCATCTGATATTCTTAAATTAAAATGCCTTCCAGATGATCCAGTTCATGCTGACAAATTTGTGCCGGCCATCCACTGAGTTTTTGTCGCTGCTTTTTCCAATTCATATCATAATATTCCACTTCGATATTTTCATATCGTGTTGTTTTCCTCACACCGGTAAGCGATAGACATCCTTCTTCTGTTTCATATGGAGTATCCTTGCTCAGCAGTACCGGATTAAACATCACAACATCTACAAATCCCATATTTACAATGATTGCTCTCTTTTTCACACCAATCACTTCGTGCTACGCACTCAGTCGCGGGCGCGCTCGCATGCTTACATGCCAGCATGACGCATTCTCACTTTGCCTTCGCGGATATTTGCAGCCATACCTACACAACCGGCACGATTTGCCTGTAAAGTATCCTGTAGATCCTTTCCCACTTGCAGATCTGACTTTATAGCAGGTTCTGATTTTTGTCCCAGAAAGAACACATCTTTCATTATCGGTTTTACCATCTATCATTCCTCCATGTCATATTATCTCTTTTTCAATCTCTCCGAACCATATAGTGATTATATCAACAATATTATATTTCTACCATAG
>NZ_JAFBIZ010000287.1 GCF_021531995.1 Faecalicatena contorta | reverse complement strand
CTTTTACTTTTTTTCCTTCGTACTTTCATTGTATGATTCCTTTCCTGTAAACAAAAAAAGAGGAACCGCCATGCCCGATGGGTAAGCAATTCCTCAACCTGTTATTTCTTTTGAGTTATCCGTTAAATGGAAGCTGGTCATCCATGCCTTCCGGGATTCCCTGAAAACCGTCTCCGGTAAAGCCACCTTGCTGTCCATATACCATGTTTTGCTGTGGATAATAGCTCTGCTGGTACATGTTGTTTCCAATCGGTCCAGAAGGTGGAGCTGCATAAGAGTTGCCCTGTGTTCTGGCACCTGCGGTGTTTGGGATACCTGCATTTTGATTTCCAGAACCATTCATGTAGCCGTTTCCCTGAGCAGCGTGATTTTGATAACTGCCACTTCCTGGGGTAGCCGCACCTCCGTTGTTGTTATTAGGCATGCTATTGCCATTTTGATGATTTCCAGAATTTCCGTTATTCTCATTTTCCGGCTTGTTGGAAAGGCAAAACTGCCAGTCCTTGACATTAATTTTGGCTCCTACTCCTGGCTGTCCTGCCTTTTGGCCCTGTTGATAGAGAAATGGATGGATTTCCAGATCTCCATAGACATAGATACAGGTTCCGGATTTTACACCGGCTTTGATCAGACGCTCTGCCAGGAACTTGTTAAAATAGCATTGATAGAACATGGACTCGT
>NZ_JAFBIZ010000286.1 GCF_021531995.1 Faecalicatena contorta | reverse complement strand
TTATAAAAGATGGGAGAATCGGCATTAGCCGATTCTCCCTGTTTCTGCTAAAATGAAATGGTAGTTTCCCTCTTTAAGAGAGCTATAATTGAATACAGTGACTGGTTCGTTTTATTTCAAAGGATTCGGCATATTGAAGGTCAGAATCTTTGTGACCTGATGCCCGCAGTTGGACCAGTTGTGCTTCTTCGTAGAATCAAGCTGGGCGCTGTCTCCGGGATACATAATATATTCTTGATCTTCTATATATAATTTCAGAACGCCTTCCAGAACATAGATGAATTCTTCTCCGTCGTGGGAGTATAACTCTACTTCTTCGTCTGCGCTGATATGGGGCATCAGATGGTAAAGCCTGGGAAGATAGGAATAGTTTCTTGCATTCTGGCTTAAGGTATACTGAATGATCTGGTCGCTGACTTTATCACAGTCGGCATCGTAGATTCGTGTAATCGGTGAATCAGAAACGGATGGTTTTTCTTCGGCGAAAGATTCGATAAAATCCATACCCAGAACATCCGTAATCTTCCGGAGAGAATCGATGGCAATCTGTGAAAGCCCGCGTTCGAACTGAGACAGATATCCGATGGAGAATCCAGTTGCTGCACTCATCTGCTGTAATGTCAGCCCCTGTTTCAACCGTTCCTGTTTGATGGTATTTCCAATTTCCTGAATACTTTTCATAGTATTAC
>NZ_JAFBIZ010000285.1 GCF_021531995.1 Faecalicatena contorta | reverse complement strand
GAGGTAGATAGGTCAGAGGTGGAAGTGTGGTAACACATGGAGCTGACTGATACTAATCGGTCGAGGGCATGACCAAGCAAGGTGATAGGTAAGTGGATGATATTTCTTGTATGCAGTTTTGAAGGTATATAAAATATATTTTCAAAAAATGTTGACAAAAAGCGACAAACATGATATTCTAATATGGCTGTCGCAAATGACAACAAAGAACCTTGATAATTAAACAATAGACAACAACCCTGAAGATTTCTTTAAGAGAATATTCAGAGAACAGCTTCGAACTGCGCGAATGTAGCGCAGATGTTGAAAGTTTACTTTTAAACATCTGAGCGAATGAGCATTGGCGAAGCCAAGATGAGCGAGAAACTTTGTTTCGAGCTATCGGCAGTTCGAACACCTAATAACAGTAAAAGGGATAAGAAAGCTAGTAGTTTTCTTGAACTGGAGCGAACTTGATTTTGGATCTGTGTAACAGCAGGTTTAAGATTTTTTAACGAGAGTTTGATCCTGGCTCAGGATGAACGCTGGCGGCGTGCTTAACACATGCAAGTCGAGCGAAGCACTTAAATCAGATTCTTCGGAAGAAGATTCAAGTGACTGAGCGGCGGACGGGTGAGTAACGCGTGGGTAACCTGCCTCATACAGGGGGATAACAGTTAGAAATGACTGCTAATACCGCATAAGACCACGGTA
>NZ_JAFBIZ010000284.1 GCF_021531995.1 Faecalicatena contorta | reverse complement strand
CCCATTCAGAAATCTCCGGATCGTAGGATATTTGCTCCTCCCCGAAGCTTTTCGCAGCTTATCACGTCTTTCATCGGCTCTTAGTGCCAAGGCATCCACCATACGCTCTTTCTAGCATGACCAACTAGCTTTGAAAGCGGGTGACGGATTCTAATCATTTCCTCCGTTTGTATTCTTTCAAAACTTACACCGATATAGCGTTATCGGCGTTGGCTTAGGTCAATTTTTTTTGGGTCTGTTTTCTTCAGACCGATAATCATTACCTGTTATAACAATTACCTCGGATGTCTTGATTAAGATATTTAAAAATCTTCATCATTTCTATTTCTTATATGCAATTTTCAAGGTACATTGCGAAATTAAATTTTCATGCGTTGGATGTTAACATCCATAAGCTTTGAAATATTTAATTTCATAACGTGCCTGCACGTGACCGAAAGAACGAAGTTCTTGAGGTGCAATGTACAGTACACCCGACTGATGTTTTATCAGTCACTAGAAACCTGAACACCAAACCCGTCTTGTTTCAAATCTCTAATCACTGGTAAAACCAGTTTTTCTTTTTCTATATCTGGCGGCCACCTACTCTCCCGCACCGTCTCCAGTGAAGTACCATCGGCCGCTTGAGGCTTAACCATCGTGTTCGGGATGGGAACGGGTGTGACCCTCAAGCGCATCGCCACCAGAAATGCTTTC
>NZ_JAFBIZ010000283.1 GCF_021531995.1 Faecalicatena contorta | reverse complement strand
TATAATGGCTGATTAGACTCAAAATTAGTCTGGGAAGATTGTCATACAGAGGAGAGAAAGTATTACTATGAGTGTGAAGAAAAACGTAGAATTCCGATATTATGTTATACCCAAAGATGAGGTTGTACTTCCGTTGATGGGGTCAATATGGAATAAAGAATATGGTGAAGGAAAGGAACGGCTGCATTTTCATAATTATTATGAAGTAGGGATATGTCATGAAGGCGAAGGGGAGATGATTCTGGGAGAGCGGGAAATTCCTTTTTATGCGGGATGTGTGTCAATCATTCCACAATCGGAATTACATACTACGAATACATTTGGTAAAAAGGCATATTTTGAATGGATATATTTCGACATATATGAATTTTTGAATGAGATATATCCGGATGATGAAATATTGAGAGAGAATATGCGATATACTATTGAAAAGCAGGGAAAGCTGTTAACCCCGGACATGGATATACGTAAAATTCAATTCCTCATTAAAGGTATCATCGGTGAGTTTCAAAGTAAAGATTATATGTACCGGGACATGGTTAAATATATGCTTTTAATGCTTGTGATAGAAATTGTAAGAGTGTTACAAAAAAAAGATATGCCGGAAAGAGTGCTGATAAAGAGGACGGATATATTTCCGGCCATAGCACATATTAAAGAAAATTACAATTCTGTTATTAAGATTGGAACTCTTGCAC
>NZ_JAFBIZ010000282.1 GCF_021531995.1 Faecalicatena contorta | reverse complement strand
CCCGATTTGATTCATGAGATCATCATACAGTGTACAGATAGCACCGTGTTGTCTTATAGCATTAGAGAGTATGAACAATTCTGATTTCATGACACAATCTCTGTCTGAATCTATAAACTCATTTGAGCTAGGAAAAGCATTTTGCAGAAAATCAGACATAGGTGTGAGTTCAGCAGGAAAGACACGAGGAGTGTTTTTTCTTGCATCTGAGAAGATGGTATTTAGATCTTTTCCCCAGGTCTTTAGATGTTCATTTCGAATCAGAACCGTTGCCATTCTACTATCCTTACAGTCCAAAAGTACATAAAAGACAATTGCCAGATCCAAATAAGGAATATGCGGTACATCTTTTAGTAGCGACTGATTTGACTTGAAATTGACTAATTTGTAGAGGAGCTTTTCTTGAAGTTTTTCATAATTGAGTAGCATTTCTGTGTCCGTAAAGGAAACATCTGCCGCCTGGTGATACAGCTCAACAATATCTTCTGCAATCAGTGAAAGAGATTTTCCGGTCAGATAGAATTCATACCATTCGTCCAGATACAAAACAGGGCTTATATTGGATGTATCATTGTAAAATTCAATTCCATGCTTCAGGGTGTTATTGTTCTTAGTCGTTGTGATAGGATTCAGGCTGATATGGGAATCAAGCCTGCTTTCCAGTTCTTTGAGTAATGTTTCTTGAAATTCGTTGTAATTCAT
>NZ_JAFBIZ010000281.1 GCF_021531995.1 Faecalicatena contorta | reverse complement strand
GGTTACTTTATCCACTCGCTTAGCACCCTGTATTACTACAACGCACTGAGTTTAGCTACACGGCTCACTGGCGATTACCGTGACCGGACTTACACCGGCAAGTGTGGTCCAGCTTCGCTGGACACACAACAACAAAAAAGGACTGCTGCAAAATAAGATGTACTCTCAATTTTGCAACAATCCTCTTCTATTATCTTTCAGGAAAAATTATGCTAATTTAGCCTTAGCTGTCTCAGCAAGCGCTGCAAATCCCTCTGCATCGTTTACTGCCATCTCTGCAAGCATCTTTCTGTTGATATCAATATTTGCAAGCTTTAATCCATGCATGAACTTGCTGTAAGAAAGTCCATTCATTCTTGCTGCAGCATTGATACGTGCAATCCATAACTGACGCATCTGACGTTTACGCTGCTTTCTTCCTGCGTAAGAAGATGTAAGAGCTCTCATAACAGACTGTTTTGCAACTCTGTACTGTTTAGAACGTGCTCCTCTGTATCCTTTTGCTAACTTTAATGTTCTATTATGTTTCTTTTTAGCGTTTAAACCGCCTTTAATTCTTGCCATGTCTTATATCCTCCTTCATTTACTGAACCTTATCTTAGAGATATGGTAATACTTTCTTCATGTTCTTTACATTTGTTGCATCAGCGATGGTTGATTTTCTAAGATTTCTTTTTCTCTTTGTAGATTTCTTAGTTAAGATATGGCTCTTATAAGC